>NZ_JBAWUK010000073.1:4010-16033 GCF_037079935.1 Stenotrophomonas maltophilia group sp. Smal12
CCGCTGGGCGGGGCCCGTGGCCTGGGGGCGGGGGGGGCGGGTGAGGTGATGGGTGGGGGGTGTGTGGGTGTTGTGGTGGTTCTTGGGGGGGGGGGGGGCCGCGGACGCGCGGGGGCCGGGGGCCCCCGAGTCGGGCGCCGGGGCCGGGGCCCCCCACTACCCGTAAATCGGGGGCCCTGGCCGGCATCGCGCCGCGCAGGGCGTCAGGGGGTTGCCGGCCAGGGGCCGGCACTACCCGTCAGTCGGGCGCCTTGGCTGGTACGAACGGCGAGGTCGGGTCGCTGGCCGGGAAGGTCTCCTCCAGCGCCTCGTCCTGGTTGTCGCTGGCGCGCTGCTTGCGTTCGCGACGCTTGAGCGGGCTTTCCTGGCCGCCGCGATGGCGGTCGCCGCCATCCTTGCGGTCCTGGGCGGCCTGTTCAGCCTCGTGCTTCACCGGCAGATGGTCGCCACCGTGCTCGGCGTCGTAGAAAGGTGCGCCGGTGCCGCGGTAGTCGGCATTGTCGGCATCGCGCTTGCCGCGCTGTTCACCGGGAATGGGCGGGTGGTTTTCCCGCAACGGGTCTCGGGAATTCTCTCGGCTCATGGTCTGGCTACCTGCGCTCGGGGCTCCCACTACACCGCGCCACAGGTAAAGCCGCCGCGAACCCGGCGTCATGAACATCTCGCTCACCCCCCGGTAACGGCACCGCGCGTATTCCTGCCCACCCGCCCCCGCTGCAGGAGCCGGTCATGCCCCGTCTTGAACGACCCGCACCGTCCGTGTTCAACGCCCTGCTCGATCCGCTCGGCCAGCGCACCGCACAACGCCGCACGCGCCGCCATGAAGATCCGCAGGCGGTGGCGCAGGACTACCTGCAGTACATGCTCAGCGACTACGAAGAGCGTCGCGGGCAGAACCACCGCAACTGGCGCGATCTATGCCCGGTCTATGCCTTCGCATTGACCACCCACGCTGCGGACTGGCCGCGCGGTGACGCCGCGGATACCTGTGAGGAACTGGCCGAACACTGGGAACAGATGCGCGGGCAGTCGCGGTTGAGCTGGTCGCAGGCACGGCCGGTGGTGGAAGACGCTTGGCGCGCGCTGGATCATATTCCTGCGGTGGCGGTGAGGCCGTTGCTGCAGTAGTGCCGGCCGCTGGCCGGCAACCCCAGGAAACTTCAGGCCGCGAGCTCTGCCGGCCCGCAGCCGGCACTGCCGTTCTCCGTAGAACCCACGTGCACGGTATCGACACGGGTGGTTTACACCGCCCATCCGAAGCTGGATGCCCTGCCCCGCCAAAGGTACGCCCATGGCCCGCCCGATCTGGACCGGCACGCTGTCGTTTGGCCTGCTCAACGTGCCGGTGTCGCTGATGTCAGGCGAACGCAAGGTCGATCTGCAGTTCCGCATGCTCGACTCCCGCGACCGCAAGCCGATCCGCTTCGAGCGGGTCAACGCCGATACCGGCGAGGAAGTGCCATGGAAGGACATCGTCAAAGCCTATGAGTACGACAAGGGCAGCTATGTCGTGCTGGAGGAAGGCGATATCCGGTCTGCGGCACCGGAAAGCCACGAAGCGGTGGAGGTGGAATCGTTCGTGGATGCCGCGCAGATCGACCCGCGCTACTACGAGAAACCCTACCTGCTGGTGCCCGGCAAGAAGGCCGAAAAGGGCTACGTACTGCTGCGCGAGACATTGCGCAGTACCGGCAAGGTGGGCATCGCCCGGGTGGTGGTGCGTACCCGCGAATACCTGTGCGCGGTGATGCCGCATGCGGACGCGCTGGTGCTGATGATCCTGCGCTATCCGCAGGAACTGGTGGATCCCGAAGATTACAAGCTGCCCACCGGAAAGCTCGCCGATTACCGCATCAGCAGCAGGGAAACGGCGATGGCCGAGCAGTTGATCGAGTCGATGTCCGGTGATTGGGATCCGTCGCAGTACCACGACGAATTCCGCGAGCGCCTGCAGCAAGTGCTGAACAAGCGCATCAAGTCCAAGGGCGGTACCACACGGGTGGAGGATGAACCTGCACCGCGTGAGGACGCCAGCACCAACGTGGTCGATTTCATGGCACTGCTGCAGAAGAGCCTGGATGCGAACAAGCGTACGCCGGCGAAGAAGACGGCAACGCGGAAAGCAGCCACCAAGCCGACGGTAAAGAAAGCCGCAAAGAAGGCAACGAAGAAGGCCGCAAAGAAAACCGCTGCACGGCGTAAGGCAGGTTGAGCCATGTCGCTGCACCAGTACCGGCGAAAGCGCCGGCTTGGCGGTGGCCTCGGGCAGACACCGGAACCTGACGACACACCCGCACACGGCAACCCGAAGCGGCGGCCGATCTTTGTCATACAGCTGCACCATGCCACTTCGCGGCACTATGACTTCCGCCTTGAGATGGACGGTGTGCTGAAAAGCTGGGCGGTGCCGAAGGGTCCTTCGCTTCGCGCTGGTGACAAGCGGCTGGCCGTGGAAGTGGAAGACCATCCGCTGTCCTACGCCGGTTTCGAAGGAGATATTCCCGAAGGCCACTACGGCGCTGGCCACGTGGAGGTCTTCGATCACGGCACATGGGCCTGCGAAGGCGATCCACTGCAGGCACTGGCAGCGGGAAAGATCGACTTCGTGCTGCATGGGCAACGCTTGGCCGGCGGCTGGAAGCTGGTGCGCACAGCGATGAAGGGACGCCAGGTGCAGTGGCTGTTGATCAAACGCGACGACGAGGAAGCGCGCGATGCCGAAGCAGATGATCTGCTCCAATCCCCCATGCCGAAACGCACATCCGCAGTGAGCAAGCGCACGGTGGGCAAGTCAACGCGCGCCGCACCGGCTGCACGATCGGCGACCCGCAAGGCCGATGCGCGTTGGCATGCGCGAGCGCTGAACCTGGACGGCGCGCGTGACACGCCCTACCCGCGCGCCTTCAAGCCACAGTTGACCGATCATCGCAACAGTGCACCGGACGGCGCGCGCTGGTTGCATGAGATCAAGTGGGATGGCTATCGCCTGCTGGCCGATCTGCACGAAGGCAAGGTGACGCTGCGCTCCCGCAACGGCCTGGATTGGACGGGTGATTTTCCCGAGGTGGTACAGGCCGTGCAGGCACTGCCGGTGCGGGATGCGCGCCTGGACGGCGAGCTGGTGGTGCTGGACAAGCAGGGGCGCAGCGACTTCGCCGCGCTGCAGCGCGTGATCGACGGGAGTTCGAAGCAACCGTTGCGCTACATCGTGTTCGATCTGCCGGGTGTGGCCGGCGTGGACATCAGTCGTTCACCGCTGCTGGAGCGCAAGGCGCTGCTGAAGGATCTCATCGGACCCACGCCCGGAACCCTGGCCTTCAGCGAGCACGTGATCGACCATGGCCCGCAGGTATTCGATGCCAGCGGGAAGGCGGGATTCGAAGGCATCGTCAGCAAGCAGGTGGATGCGCTCTACGTGAACACCCGTGCACGCAGCTGGGTGAAGGTGAAGCATGAAGACACCGACGAGTTCGCGATTGTCGGCTACACGGCACCGAAGGGCTCCCGGGTAGGGTTCGGCTCGCTGCTTCTCGCCACGCCGGACAACGGCGGATTGCGCTATGTGGGGCGGGTCGGCACCGGCTTCGACGACGAGAGCTTGCGCGCGCTGCACAAGGCGCTGCAGCCGTTGGCGGTGAAGACGCCTGTGCTGCAGCTGCCGGCGCATGTGCCGTTCCGCGCCGCCAGCGTTCGCTGGGTGAAGCCGGTGACGGTGGCGGAAGTGGCCTTCCGTGGCTGGGGCAAGGAAGGCCTGCTGCGCCAGGCCAGTTTCAAGCGGCTGCGCATCGACAAGCAGAAGGAGGACCTGGGAGTGGCCATATCGAGTGCTGAAGCCGGGGGCGAGGTCCAGATAACCCATCCGGAGCGGGTGGTGTTCCCAAGGCAGAAGCTCAGCAAGGGCGACGTGGCGGACTACTACCAGCGCATGGCGCGCTGGATTCTGCCCGAAATTGCCGGGCGGCCCTTGTCACTGCTGCGCTGCCCGGATGGCGTGGGCAAGGACTGCTTCTTCCAGAAGCACCATGGCCCCGGCCTGGGGGATGCCGTGCACGCGGTGCCCCTGCAGCAGAAGAGCGGCCGCGAGGACTACGTCTACATCGACGATGTGCGGGGCCTGCTGCAACTGGTGCAGATGAACACACTGGAGCTGCATCCGTGGGGCGCGACCGTGGCCGATCCCGAGCACCCGGATCGCCTGGTGTTCGATCTCGATCCCGGTGAAGGGGTGGGCTGGGCGGAGGTGAAAGCCGCTGCGCGTGATGTCCGTGACCACCTGCAGGAAGTCGGCCTGAAGAGTTTCGTGCGGCTGTCCGGTGGCAAGGGCGTGCATGTGGTGGTGCCGCTGCGGCCCAAGGCCGACTGGGAACAGGCCAAGGCGTTCTGTGAGGCGTTCGCCCGGGCGATGGCGCAACGGGCGCCCGACCGCTACGTGGCCACAATGAGCAAGGCCAAGCGTGGTGGCGTCATTTTCATCGACTGGCTGCGCAATACGCGGGGTGCCACCAGTGTGTGCTCGTGGTCGTTGCGTGCGCGCGATTCCGCCGGTGTGGCAGTACCGCTGCGCTGGGATGAACTGGCTCGTATCAGTGCCGCCGACGCATTTTCGATGGGCAAGGCGCTGGCGCGCGCGAAGCGCCTGAAGGCGGACCCTTGGCACGGCATCGCGCGGCTGAAGCAGACGTTGCCGCGCATGGACCTGTAGAGCCGAGCCTATGCTCGGCTGCCTGTGCCGATGTGCATGAAAGCCGAGCACGGGCTCGGCTCTACAGGGGCGGCATCACCTTGGATCGCGCGAGGGACGACGGCCGAACCACCAGCCGGCCAGCAGTTGCAACGGCAGCGACGCCAGCAGTGAAATGACGAACCACAACGGGAAATCCGCACCCGCCGTCCACATGGCGTAGCCACAGCCCAGCGCGACCAGCGACCAGATCGAGAAGCCGTGCGATCGCGGCCAGCAGGGCGCGTAATAGGTGGCAAAAGAAACCCCGGCGATGCCACCGAGCACGCTGAAGGTGAGATCCCAGCCCAGCTGCACGCTGTTGTTGTCCGGCGACAGGCCCAGCAACGGTGGCAGCCAGCTGGCGACGCTGCTGACCAGCGCAAGCGACAGCACGCCGCCGATCAGGGCGACGATGGACAGGAACAGGGTCTTGAGCAGGGCGGGCATGCGCGCATTGTACGGCGGCCACAGAGTGCCCGCGTTGCCGGCCAGCGGCCGGCACTACCGATGAATCGGCATGGCCGCCGCGTCCGTGGGAGAGGGGGACGGAGCGACGGCGGCCATGCACAGGCGGTCAGGCAGCGAAGTCGAGCACCACGCGGCCTTCGATGGTGCCCGCATGCATGCGCGCGAACACGTCGTTGATGTTTTCCAGGCGGTCGGTGCTGACCGTGGCCGCGACCTTGCCCTCGGCGGCGAACTGCAGCGATTCCTGCAGGTCCAGGCGGGTACCGACGATCGAGCCGCGCACGGTGATGCCGTTGAGCACCATGCCGAAGATGTCCAGCGGGAAGTTGCCGGGCGGCAGGCCATTGAGCGAGACAGTGCCGCCACGGCGCACCATGCCCAGCGCCTGCTCGAACGCCTTCGGTGACACTGCGGTGACCAGTGCACCGTGGGCGCCGCCGATTTCCTTCCTGAGGAACGCGGCCGGGTCGGTGGTGCGCGCGTTGACGGTGACCTGCGCGCCCAGCTGGCGGGCCAGTGCCAGCTTGGTGTCGTCCACGTCCACCGCGGCCACGTTCAGGCCCATCGCGCGGGCGTACTGCACGGCCATGTGGCCCAGGCCACCGATGCCGGAAATCGCCACCCAGTCACCGGGCTTGGTGTCGGTGACCTTCAGTCCCTTGTAGACGGTCACGCCGGCGCACAGCACTGGCGCGATCTCGACGAAGCCCACGTCCTTCGGAAGCAGGCCGACATAGTTGGCATCGGCCAGTGCGTAGTCGGCGAAGCCGCCGTTGACCGAGTAGCCGGTGTTGCGCTGCGTCTCGCACAGCGTTTCCCAGCCACCCAGGCAGTGTTCGCAATGACCACACGCCGAGTACAACCAGGGGATGCCGACCCTGTCGCCTTCCTTGACGTGCCCTACCCCGCCTCCCACGGCCACGACGTGCCCCACGCCCTCGTGGCCGGGGATGAACGGCGGGTTCGGTTTCACCGGCCAGTCGCCCTCGGCGGCGTGCAGGTCGGTGTGGCAGACGCCACAAGCCTCGATCTTGACCAGTACCTCGCCCGCCCCCGGGCGCGGTACCGAGACTTCCTCGATCACCAGTGGCTTGCCGAACTCACGCACGACAGCGGCCTTCATGGTGGAATTCATGTTCGGATCTCCGTAGTGCGCTTGCCCACAGAATGACGCCGGCGCGAGACCGGCGCTTTGATCACGATCAAACCTTTGAAGATCCGCGAAGCAGGTTCAGCTGGCCAGCACCGAGGCCTCGCGGGCCAGGCGCTCGATGGCGTCCCAGTCGCGGGTCTGCAGCAGCGCCGGGGTGGTCAGCCACGAACCGCCCACGCACAGCACGTTGGGCAGGTGCAGGAACTGCGGCGCGGTCTGCGCGCTGATGCCGCCGGTCGGGCAGAAGCGCACATCGGCGAACGGGCCGTGCCAGGCGGCCAGCAGCGCGGCGCCGCCGGCCTGCACGGCCGGGAAGAACTTGAAGGTGTCCGCGCCGTGCTCCAGGCCCTGGATCAGGTCCGAAGCGGTGGCAGCACCGGGCAGGTACGGCAGGTCGGCATCACGCGCGGCCGCATACAGTGCCGGCGTGGCACCGGGGGAAACGGCAAAACGCGCACCGGCCTGCTTCGCCGCCTGCATCTGCGCGGCGTTGAGTACGGTGCCGGCACCGATCACCGCGTCCGGCACGGCCTCGACCATGGCCTTGATCGCATCCAGCGCCTGCGGCGTGCGCAGGGTCACCTCGATCACCGGCAGCCCGCCACGGAACAGCGCCTGGGCCACTTCGACCGCTTCATTCACATCTTCGGGGGTGTACACCGGGATCACCGGTGCCAGCTTCAACAGCGCGCGCAGGCGCGGATCAGCGCTGGACATCGTCTTGCTCCTTGCCCGCCAGGGCATCGCGGATGCTGCCGGTGCCGGCAGCGCAGCGGCGCATGATGCCATGCGGACCGCGACGGTGCCCTGCTCCGCACCGCGCCGGATTCAGGCCGGGTCGGCCTGCAGCGCCTGGATGCGGCGCTGGTACCAGTCGCCACCGAGCGGATCGAACACCGCCGAGCGCTCCATCTGCGCCTCGTACACGTGTACCGAGATCGCCAGTGCCTCATCGCTGGCATTGCGCAGGGTGTGGTACTCATGCGGGGGGATCAGGCTGCCGGCACTGCCGCAGCCCCCGCGCAGCGCGGCGTGGCGGCGGAAGCGCCAGCGCTCGCCGGCGCACTCCAGCAGCTCGTAGCGGGTGATCTCCAGCTCGCCCAACCACACGCCCTCCACACACCACATGGCATCGTGGTCGTGCAGCGGCGTGCCCTGCCCTGGGCCCCAGCTCATGGCAATCACGCTGTAGCCGTGTTCGCGGCTGTGGTACAGCGGACGTCGCGCGTAATGATCGCTGACCGGCCGATGCACGCATTCGGGCAACTCGATGCGGCTGTCGGTTATGGCTTCCTGCAGCGCCAGCTGCAGGTCGGTCGTGATGCGCTCGGGATCACCGGAGCTCATCGCCGCGTCGACTGCGGCGATCAACCGGTCGCGGCCGCGGAATGGCGGAAACGGAGAAGTCTGCAGGTCCATGCCTCGAATGTAGCGGAGCATGGTTAAGGGAATGTTGGCGTTCGCGCGCGTCGCGTCCACATTCAAGGTGAATACGCGCGGAAGAACGATTCAGATGCAGACGCAGTAGAGCGATCACAATGGAACCTTGCGCAGCAGAATCTGTCGAACACGACACGATTAAGATCCGCTGCGACATTCCGCAACTTCGCGCCCGACGGGCGCAAGGCTAGAATTCTCCGACTTACCTGGTTCTATACATGTCAGTGCGAACTATTAGCGATGCCGCGTTGCCGGCATCGAAGGGCAAGGCTGCCACGATCAACGACATCGCACGACTGTCGGGAGTTTCCAAGAAAACGGTTTCAAGAATCATCAACAACTCGCCGCTGGTGCGCAAGGACACCCGCGACAAGGTCGAGGCGTTGATGCGCGAGGTCGGTTACGTGCCCGATCCTCTCGCGCGCGGGCTGGCATTCCGCCGCTCCTTCCTGATCGGCCTGGTGTATGACGACCCGGGTGCCCAATGCATTGTCGACCTGCAGCACGGCGCGCTGGACGCGCTGCGCGGCACTGGCTATGAGCTGGTGGTGCACCCCTGCGACAGCCAGGATCCGGAATGCCCGCAGGGCGTGCGCCGTTTCGTGCAGCAGCAGAAGCTGCACGGCGTGATCCTGGGGCCGCGTGCGTCCGAATCGGCTGCGCTGGCGCAGATGCTCGATGACATCGACTGTCGCTACGTGCGCATCAACGCGCATGCCTCGGAGGATGAGAACCATGCCGTGGTCACCCATGACCGCGATGGTGCTGCCGCTGCGGCGGGCTACCTGCTTTCGCTTGGCCACCGCGACATTGCGGTGATCGCCGGACCGGGTGACCGGCGTGCCGCGCGCGAACGGACGCATGGTTTCCTTGATCGGCTGGCGCAGGTCGGCCTGACCCTGCCCGGCGAGCGCGTGCTGGAAGCGGGCGACACCTTCGAGTCCGGCGTGCATGCCGCCGAACGGCTGCTGATGGGCGAGCAACGCCCCAGTGCGATTTTCGCCGGCAACGACGAAATCGCCGCAGGCGTGTACCAGGTGGCATTGCGTGCAGGCATCGCGGTGCCGCAGCAGTTGTCGATCGTCAGCTACGACGACAGCCCGCTGGCATCGCGGCTGTGGCCGCCGCTGACGTCGGTGCGGCGCCACGTTTCCGACATCGGCCGCACCGCCGCCGCCATGCTGGTCCAGGCCGACGTGCCCGACGCACCGACCGCGGCCAGCGTGCATCCGCAGTTGATGGTGCGCGGTTCCTGCCGGGCCGTGGATGGCTGAGTGTCCTGCCCTCGCCTGCGCCGCTGCAGTGGCGCAGGCAGGCAACAACGAAAGCGGCGCACCCAAGTGCGCCGTTTTCAGTGCAAAGCCGTGCGCGTTGTGTGCTTACACGTCGCCGCCGTCGGCCCAGCCTTCGCCGGTGCCCTTCTGGAACACGCGGTCGTCGCCCTGCACTTCACCGGCCGGCAGATGCGCCTGGTTGGCCAGTGCCGCGTAGATCGGGGTGAAGTCCGGCGAGGTCGCCTGCATGAGCTGTTCGAAGCTGTCGATGACGAAGTAGGTCTTCTGGAAGGTGTCGATGCGGTACTTCGTGCGCATGATCCGCTGCAGGTCGAAGCCGATGCGGTTGGGCGCGGCCGATTCCAGCGAGTACAGCGACTCGCCCTTCGACGACACGATGCCGGCACCGTAGATGCGCAGGCCCTCGGGCGTGTCGATCAGGCCGAACTCCACGGTGTACCAGTACAGGCGGGTCAGGTTCTGCAGCGCATCCGGACCGATCGCATGCGCTTTGACGCCGCCGCGGCCGTACGCCTCCATGTAGTCGGCGAACACCGGGTTCATCAGCAGCGGCACGTGGCCGAACAGATCGTGGAACAGGTCCGGTTCGGCGATGTAGTCGATCTGGTCCGGGCGGCGGATCCACCAGGTCACCGGAAAACGGCGGTTGGCCAGATGGTCGAAGAAATCCAGTTCCGGCAACAGGCCTTCAACCCCGACCAGGGTCCAGCCGGTGGCCGCGCCGAGCACTTCGTTGAGCTGGTCGAAGCGCGGAATCATGTGTGCGCTCATGCCCATTTCGTCCTGCGCATCCAGGAACTCCTGGCAGGCACGGCCGACCAGCAGCTCGCGCTGGCGCTGGTACAGCGTGCTCCAGGTTGCGTGGTCGTCGGCGCTGTAGGTGTCCCATGGCTGCTCGACGAGCGCGGTGGTATACACCGGCACGTAGCCCTTGTCGGTCTGCTGGTGTTCGACGCGGCGGGGCTGGGCGAGGTCCATGCGGCACTCCTGGATGGGATACCCACGATGCTAGGGCAGGGGACGCGCAACAGGGTTGCAAAAGTTGCGCCGATTGGCCTTGTTGGCGCAATATCCTTGCGTACTCACCATGTTGCGGGGCAACAATGGCCGGAGAAGTCCAGTTCGATCGCACGGATATACGCCTGCTGGCCGAAATCCAGCGGGATGGGCGCGCCACCAACGCCGAACTGGCGGCGCGGGTGAATCTCTCGCCTTCGGCCTGCCTGCGGCGATTGCAGCGGCTGGAAAGCGAGGGCGTGATCGTCGGCTATGGCGCGCGGCTGGAGCCACGGCAGCTGCGGCTGGGCCTGCAGGCCTTCGTGCGCGTGCAGCTGGAAAAGCACGACCAGGCCGCCATCGGCCACTTCGTGGACAGCGTGCAGGCGTGGGACGAGGTGGTGGCCTGCCACGCGCTGACCGGCGACATGGACTACCTGCTGCACGTGTACGTGCGCGACCTGGAGCACTTCTCGCGCTTCCTGCTGGACCGGCTGCTCAATGCCGGTGGCGTGGCCGATGCCAATTCCAGCTTCGTGCTGCGCACGGTGAAGGGCTTCCAGGCGTTGCCGCTGTCGCAGCTGGAGTCCTGAGCGACCACCGGGCGGGCCCGGTGGCCTGGCTTCAATGGATCAGCACTTGTCCTTGCGGCCCATCAGCTTGCCCAGGCGCGAGGCTTCCTCGCACTTCGGCGCGGCCACCGGTGCCGGTGCGGCTGCTGCGGCGCGCGCGCGCTGCAGCTGCTGGATCTTCGCGCGGATCTGCGGCATCGCTGCCATCGCGGCCTTTTCGCCTTCCAGGATCGCGGTGCCACGCTGGCTGAAATCGGCGGCACCGATGTCCAGCACCTTCGGGCGGATGACGATGTCGGCGCGCGCCAGTTCCTGCTCGCCCAGGCGCTGGCCCATGATCGAGATGGACTGGTTGACGATGCCCAGCATGTCGGTCGGCGCCTTGCCGCTGGCCTTGCTGGAGATGTCGACGGCGATCACGAAGTCGGCGCCGAGCTGGCGGGCAGCGTCCACCGGTACCGGGCTGACCACGCCACCGTCGATGTAGCTGCGGCCGCCGATCTTCACCGGCTCGAACACACCGGGAATGCTGCTCGACGCGCGCACGGCCTGGCCGACATTGCCGCGCACGAAGATTGCGCGCTCGCCGGTTTCCAGCTGGGTGGCGACGGCGGCGAACGGCTTTTTCAGGCGCTCGGCAGGACGGTTGGCAACCTGTTCGTTGACGTAGTCCTGCAGCTTCTGGCCCTGCACCAGGCCACCGGAGAACAGGCGCACATCGCGGATGCTGGCTTCATCAAGCGCCACGGCCCTGCTCTGCATCTGGAAGGCATCCATGCCGCTGGCATACAGGGCGCCGACCACGCTGCCGGCGCTGGTGCCGGCGACCACGGCCGGCTCGAAGCCGTTGGCCTCCAGCATCTTGATCACGCCGATATGGGCAAAGCCTTTGGCCGCGCCGCCGCCCAGGGCGATGCCGATCTTCACCGGCTTGGCCTGCGGGACCACGGTCGGCGCCGGCGGCGGCGTGGGGCGGACCGGGTCGCCACCGCAGCCGGCCAGCAGGCCGATCAGGGCGACAGACAGCAGCATGCGGGGGCGGAACAGGCTCATCGGCAGTGCGCGCACGGCGCCGGATTCAGGAAAGGGCGCCAGCATACCGAAGCCGCGGCGGGGCGGGCAGGGTGGGAAATATCGCCCATTCATAAAGGTAGTGCCGGCCCCCGGGGCGCGCCCCAACGGCCACACGCAACCCGCCCCGGGCGTGCCGGGCCCCGGCCCCCCCCAACCCGCTGCGCGGCCCGGTCCCGGTGGTTGTCGGGCCGCGGGCGGCCGCCCCGGAGGGGGGGTTGATGGGGTTTGGCCATACAGCCACCGGCCGCGGCGCCCCCGCCCGCCTCGTTCGGCGCGCGTGTTGCGCGCCCCCCGCGGGGGGG
>NZ_JBAWUK010000074.1:0-14595 GCF_037079935.1 Stenotrophomonas maltophilia group sp. Smal12
GGCGGCGCGCGCGGGCCGGGGGCTGGGGGGGGGGGGGTGGGTCGGGGCGGGGGGCGGGGCCCGCGGCGCGGGCCCGCCGGGCGGGCGGGGCGGGGGGGGGGGGGGGGGGGGGGGGGGGGGGGGGGGGGCGCGGTCGTAGGGGGGGGGGGGGGGCCGGCCCCGCCCCGGCGCCCAGCCGGGGGGGACGCGGGGGCCCCCCCCCCCCCCCCCCCACTACCGGTCTGGTGGATCAGGCGGCGAGCGAATCCAGCGCCGCTTCCAACGCGTCCAGGTTCGGCAGCAGCGCACTCTGCTCACCCAACAGCACGCGCATGTGCACGGTCTGCGGCAGGGTTTCTTCGGAGGCGTCGGCCAGCAGGCCATCGCGTGGCACCGAGATCAGCTGCGGGAAGTTCTGCGTCAGCAGCGCGTAGTACGGGCGCTGCGCGTTGCCGCTGAGGGACTTCAGCACCACCACCTTGTTGTGGCCGGCCACGGTCTCTTCGCCCAGCCCCGAAAGGCGCGCGAACGACACCAGCGGCACCTGCCAGCCGTGCCAGCCGATCTCGCCTACCAGCCAGCGCGGCGCATCGGAGACCGGCTGCACCGGCACGCGCGACATCATTTCGGCCACGGTGGCATTGGGCAGCAGCACGCGCTCGTTGCCGGCCTGGATCAGGACGCCGCGGATTTCGTCATTGCTGGCATAGCTCATGGTGCGTCTCCGTTGTCGTCCTGCTCACCCCAGCGCGCGGCAATTGCCTGCGCCAGTTCCTGCGGTTCACCGGCCACCATGCCGGCAGCCACCACGGCGGTGGCCGCCGCCGGGTCATAGCAGCCCTCGCCCACCTGCCCGGCCACCCACGCACCGGCGGCCGCCAGGTCCAGCGCCGGGCCTACGTGGGCCAGGTCGGCACCGCTGAGCAGCACCAGTGCGGTGTGTTCGGCCGGCAGCGAAGCGAGCGAAATACCGTTGGCATCGCTCTGGAAATGCAGGCCATCGCTGGCCGCGCGCACGCCGATATCATCGGCCAGCACGTGCACCTCGCCCGGCACCGCGTGCTGGCCGGCCTCGGCCAGCTGCACCGGCAACGGCGAAACACGGGACATCTGCTTGACCAGGTTGCCGTAGCGGCCACCATCCAGACGCATGTGCACCAACACCGGCACGCTCAACGACGCAGGCAGTGCGCCGAGCAGGCGACGCAACGCATCCGGGCCACCGATGCCGGCCAGCACCAGCAGCGATGCGGCACGCGCACCGGCCGGGGCGGCGGCATCCAGATCGACCAGGCTCAAATGATCGGTATCGAACGAGGGCTGCGGCGCGACGACCGGCGCCACGGCTTCTGCCGATACAGGTGCTTCGATCGATTCCTCGACCAGCGACCAGGCGGTGTGATCGAAGGAGACCGGCGGTGTCGCGGGCGCCGCCGGTTCGGCCAGTGCCTGCGGCGCCGAAGGCGGATCCAGAGGCTCGGGCACGACCGGCTGCAGCGCCGCCAGGGCCTGCTCCAGCGCGATCGGTTCGTGCAGGTCTGCCGGTGGCGAATACAGGCCGTCGGCCGGAACGTCATCGGCCCAGCTCAGCGCCTGTTCCAGGTGCGTGCGCAGGGCTTCTTCCTGCGGCGCCGGCGCGGGCGCCGGATGACCAGGCTCCAGCTGCAGGCTGGGCTCTTCTTCGGCGCCCGGCGGCAACACCTGCTGGTGGCCGTGCAGCTTGGCGGCCAGGTGGCGCCCCCAACGTTGCGCCTCCCAGCCGTCGCGGCGGGCGGCCAGCTCAGCCTCATCGAACACCAGGGTCAGCCCCGGTGCCGAGAGCGCGGATTCCAACCGTTCCAGTGCGTCCTCGATGGCAGCTTCCAGCGCGATCACCACGAACTGCGGATCCGCGGCCTGCAGGACCTGCGGCTCCAGGCCGTTCGGATCATCTTCCAGGACCAGCTGTACATCGGCATGCGCCAGTGCCTCGCGCAGGCGTTCACGCGCCGCACCGGGGCGGGCCAGCAGGGCGACGGCCGGGGCCGGATGGGTTTCACTCACGGACACGGGCGATCCCCAGCAGGTCGTACACGTTACGCATCAGGTCCAGTTCCTGGTACGGCTTGCCCAGATAACGCTGGACACCGATCTCGAAGGCACGCTGGCGGTGCTTGTCGCCGCTGCGCGAGGTGATCATCACGATCGGCACATCCCTGTAGCGCGGATCGGCACGCATCACAGTGGCCAGCTCGTAGCCGTCCATGCGCGGCATCTCGATGTCCAGCAACATCAGGTCCGGCACGCGCTCTTCCAACCGCTCCAGTGCTTCCACGCCATCGCGGGCGACACTGACTTCGAAGTTGTGGCGCTCGAGGATGCGGCCGGTCACCTTGCGCATGGTCAGCGAGTCATCGACCACCATCACCAGCGGCACCTGGCGTTCGTCGCGCGGCGCATTGGCCAGCACCGGTGCCGTCGGATTGGCCAGGAAGCGGCGCACCAGCGGCGCGACGTCCAGGATCACCACCACGCGGCCATCGCCGGTGATGGTGGCACCGTAGATGCCCGGTACCGATGCGATCTGCAGGCCGACCGGCTTGACCACGATTTCGCGGTTGCCCAGCACCTGGTCGATCGCCACGGCTGCACGCAGGTCACCGGCACGGACCAGCAACAGCGGCACCTGGTCCTGGCCATCGGCACGCGCCGGGGCCTGCCCGACCAGGCTGCCGAGGTCATACAACGGATAGTCTTCGCCGCTGTAGCGGTAGCTGCTGTCGGCGGCCTCGAAACGTTCGCGCGACAGGCGGCCGATACCGCTGACCGAGGCCACCGGCACGGCGAAGGTGGTCTCGCCGATCTGCACGAACACCGCCTGGGTGACGGCCAGCGTCTGCGGCAGGCGCAGGGTGAAGCGCACGCCCTGGCCGCGCACCGACTGGATGTCGACCGAGCCGCCCAGCTGGCGCACTTCGTTGCGCACCACGTCCATGCCCACGCCACGACCGGCCAGCTGGCTGACCTGGTCGGCGGTGGAGAAACCGGAGGCGAAAATCAGGTTGTCCAGTTCCTGATCGTTCGGCTGCGCGTCGGCGGCCAACAGGCCACGGTCGATTGCGCGGCGGCGGATCGCTTCGCGATCGAGGCCGGCACCGTCATCGGCCACTTCCAGCACGATTTCCGAGCCTTCACGGTGCAGGCGGATGGCAACTTCGCCCTCTTCCGGCTTGCCGGCGGCGCGGCGCTGTTCCGGCGCTTCCAGGCCATGGGCCACCGAGTTGCGCAGCATGTGTTCGAGCGGCGCGACCATGCGGTCGAGAACATTGCGGTCCAGTTCGCCGTGGGTGCCTTCCAGGGTCAGGTGCACCTGCTTGCCGGTATCCATGCCGGACTGGCGGACCACGCGGCGCAGGCGCGGCACCAGGCCATCAAACGGCACCATGCGCGCGCGCATCAGGCCGTCCTGCAGCTCGGAGCTGACGCGCGACTGCTGTTGCAGCAGCGAATCGTACTGGCGCGACAGATCGTCCAGCACCCCTTGCAGGCCGCCAAGGTCGGCCGCCGATTCGTTCAGCGCACGGCTGAGCTGTTGCAGCGTGGAGAAGCGGTCCAGCTCCAGCGGATCGAACTTCTGGTCTGCCTGGTCCTGCTCACGTTGGTAGCGGGCGACGATCTGCGCTTCGGTTTCCAGGTCGAGCCGGCGCAGCTGGTCGCGCAGTCGCGCGTTGGTGCGCTCCAGCTCGCCCATCGCACCACGGAACGCGCCGAGCTGCTGCTCAAGGCGCGAGCGGTAGATCGCCACTTCACCGGCATGGTTGACCAGGCGGTCGAGCAGATCCGCGCGCACGCGCACCTGTTCCTGCTGCGGGCGTGCCAGCGGATCTTCATCGACCACGCCTTCGGCCGGCAGCGGTGCCGACAGCGGCGCGTCGAGCAGTGCCGGCGCCGGGCTGGCAACCGGTGCAGAAGTGGCTTCTGCGACGCTCGGCACGTTGGCTGCGGCTGCGGCTGCAGCAGCCGCCGCAGCGATATCGGTGGTGGTACGCACTTCGAACGCGTGGACCAGGTCCTGCGCCGGTTCCACCACGCGGTGGTCACCGGTGCGGGTGAGCAGCTGGTGCAGGCGATCGAATCCGCGCTCCAGCAACTGCACATCGCGGCGTTCGATCTCGGTGCGACCAGCGGCGACGGCTTCCAGCAACGATTCGATGCTGTGGCCAAGATCGCCGATGGCGTTGATGCCGGCCATGCGTGCGCCACCCTTCAGGGTATGCAGGTCACGCTGCAGGCCGGCCAGCACCTCGCGGTCCTGCGGCGCATCGCGCAGCTCGCTGATCAGGCCATCGCAGTGGTCGAGCAGGTCCTTGCCTTCCTCGACGAAGATGTCGACCAGCTCGCGATCGTAGACGCTGAAGTCGAGCGTATCGGCGCTGTCTTCCGGCACCGGGATGTCAAGGACGTCGGGTGCCACGGTTTCAGCCACGTCGGCGTCAGGCACGCCAACGGCCGGGGCATCCGACGCGGTATCGGCCTCGGCATCGGCAGCTTCGGCGTGGACTTCCACCTGGCCCGGCGCGTCTTCCAGTTCGAAGAACCGCACCGGTTCGGCGGTGGCCGGCGCTGCGGCCTCCGCGATCTTCTCATTCACCGTCGCCGGGGACGGCTGATCGGCGCTCTCTCCTTCACCGATCGCCGCCTCCCCGCCGACGTCCGCATCCTCGGCAAAGGCTTCCGCCTCGCCCGGCGCGAGTTCGCTGGCCTGCAGGCCGAGCACGGACCATTGCCCGTCGTCGGCCAGGGGCTGCTCTTCGTCGATCACGTGCAGGCCGGCCTCGAGCGCGGCGTCCAGCGAGACCGGTTCTGCAAACCCCGGCGCAGCCATTTCATCCTGCAGGCTCGACAGCTCGCTGTCGAGTGGCAGTGCAGCAGGCGTCTCGAATGCCTCAGGGTCAGCGACGTGCACGTGATCGAACGAGGACGCATTCAGGTCAGATGCGACGGCTTCGACAGCATCCGGAATCTCTTCGGCATCGCGGTCGTCGACCGGCAGCGCACTGGCATCCAGGTACGGCGACAGATCGTCCACGACGGTCAAACCGGCATCGTCGGCCAACAGCGGCGCGCTTTCGGCCTCCGTCTCGACACCGTCTACCTCAACGCCCGGAACATCGTCGGCCACCTGGATCGATTCGACCACCGGTAGCGACGCCGCTCCCTCACCCGGTACCGACGGCCATCCGGCATCGAAGTAGCGCGAAAGATCGTCGCTGGCGGTCAGCTCACCGACCTCCAGCCCGCCCTCGCCCTCGATCGCAGCATCCTCGACCGGGGCTTCGGCGACATCGGCAACTGCCTGCGGTTCCTGCTCCGGCGCGACGGACGAAGGCGGTACCGCATCGGTTTCAGGCGCGATGGCTGCCGAGGCGTCCGCATCCCATTCCGCCGTCGGTTTGTCATCCAGCGCCAGCTCGGCTTCGTCGTCCTCCAGGCCCACCATCGGCCAGCGCGCTTCCGGCAACTCGCTGGCCAGCGCCTGCAGGCGCTGTGCCAGTACCTGTTGCGGTGCGATGCGCGGCTGTTCGGCCTGCAGCGCTTCCATGGTGGCGGTGATCGCCTGCGCGGTCGCATCCAGCGCGGCCACGCCTTCATCATTCGGCACCACCTCGGCGGCCAGCGCACGCTTGATGTAGGACTCGGCACCGCCGGTTACAGCCGTGATCTCGGGCACTTCGGTCATCGCGAAGGCGCCGTTCATGGTGTGCACTGCGCGCAGGAGTGCGTCGCTGACCGGCTGCGGTGCCTGCTGCGCCGAACGCAGCCAGTCCTGCAGGGTGGCCTGGTGGACTTCCACCTCGGCCTCGAGAATCTCGCGCAACACGCTGTCGATGTTGGCCGGCGTGCCGGTGGTTTCGGCCTCCTCGGCGGTATCGGCCAGCGCCGAAGCGGCAATCTCCGCGTCGAGAATGCGGCTGATCTCGTCTTCGCCCTCGGCTTCGGCCACCGGTGCAACCGGTGCAGTGGCCCCAGGCAGGGGGACGTAGTAGGTTTCCTCGCCTGCACCGACACGATCGGCGATGGCCTGCATGGCCTGCAGGTCGACGCTGATGCGCTGGCCATGGCGCAGCGCCGCGTTCAGCTGGGGCAGCGCCGCATGCGCGTTGTCGACCATCGCCAGCACGGCGGGGGATGCAGCGCGGCTGCCATCCAGCACGCGGTTGAGCATGCCTTCGATCTTCCACGCGAACTCACCCAGGGTGCGTGCGCCGACCAGGCGGCCACTGCCCTTGAGGGTATGGAAGATGCGGCGGATCGGGCGCAGCCGGTCCATGTTGTCCGGCTGCATCCGCCATGCCGGCAGTAGCGTGCCGAGATTGGCCAGCTCATCGTCGAACTCTTCCAGGAACACCTCGCGGATGTCCTCGTCGATGTTCTCGGCATCGTCGTCGAAACCAGCGTCGAAGCCCGCATTGGTGTCGGCATCGGTCCCGGCAACGGCCGAATCCACCGCCTCCGGCGCTGCCGCAGCGGCCATCGCCTGTGGATTGAAGCCGGCAGCGGCCGCACTCAACTCGGCGAAGAACTGGGCGTCGGCCTCGCTGAAATCGATCGGCGCGATGGTGTCGATATCGATCACCGACACGGCCGGCGCCGAGGTTTCCGCTGCCGGGATGGGCGCTTCGATCGACGGCGGCGTGATCAACGTTGCCGGCAGGTCATCCGGGGCCTCATCCACCTCGGCCAGCACTGCGGGCGATACATCGGCCAGCGGCGGGACGACGGCATCGACGATCTCCAGCGAAGGATGCAACGCGGCGTCATCGTCCAGCGACAGCGTTTCCATCGCATGCAGCGACAGCACGTCGTCAGCGTTGTCCAGCGCGTCGGCATCGAAGCGGAACACCACGTCGTCGGCCACGGCATCCTGTTCGGCCGCCACCGGGTCGAATACCGGTGCAGCATCGAAAGCGGTCGCGGAGGAATCCACCGCGTCCGTCCTCTCATCGATCACAGGCGCTGCGGTGTCCTCAAGCATCTGCGGCGCCTCGGACAGCGACCACTGCGGTGCACCGGGGGGGCCGCTGTCAGCCAGTTCGAAGCTGACCGGATCGAAACTGGCGAAGGTCGGGCTGCGCTCGTCATCGGCAGGCACGATGGCGTCGGCCTCCGGATGGAACGGCGCCAGCTCCCACTGCGGGACATCCGGCGCAGGTGCGCTGGACGCCGCGAAGACCAGCGATGCCCCCGCATCGTCGTGCGTCGGCGACGGCGAAGCATCGATATCAGCCTTGCTGGCGGCCACGGCGGCCACGGTGCCCAGTGCGCCGAACATCAGGCGGTTGTCGGACACCATCGGCGCCGGCGAGGCCGGCGGCGGATCGAAGGTGAAGTCCGGCAGTGGCACCGGCACGTCGCCGGCAGCGGGCGCCGCAGGCTGCACCGGAACCTCGACGCGCTCCGGCTGCAGGGGCTCGGCCTGCAACGCAACCGGCTCACGTTCGACCGGCAGCAGTGCCGGCGCGTCCGGCGCGACGGCATTGTGCTCCGGCAGCGGCCAGTAGCGCAGAGCCTCGAGGCTGCTGCGGGTGATTTCGAGGATGTCCTCGCGGCCCGGGCGGCGGTCGCGCAGGGCTTCCAGGTAGTACTCCAGGCTGGCCATGGCATCGGCCAGGGTGTCCAGCTGGCGGCCACTGGGCACGCGCTGGCGGCCGATCAGTTCGGCCTCGATGTACTGCTGCACGCCGCGCAGGTAATCGGCGGCGGTACCCAGGTCGAGCATGCGCAGCGCGCCGGACACATCGCCCAGCAGGCGTGGTACATCCTGCAGCTCGGCATGGTTCCAGCTGGTTTCGATGAAGGCGACGAAATGCTCGCGGGCAGCGGCGAAGTTGGCGATGGCTTCATGCGCCAGCACCTCCACCGTGCGCCGGTTCTCGACCGCGCTCGGATCGTCCTCGCCACTGCCGCCGGCGCCCAGATGGGCAACCTGGTCGTCCAGCGAGGCATCGACGTACAGCAGTGCACCGGCAATATCCAGCAGCAGGTTCTCGTCAATCTGCTGGCGACCTTCGACCACGCCGCGCAGCGCATCGCGCTGCTGCACGACCACGCCGCGGGCCACGCCCAGGCCCATCATGCCCAGCGTATCGGCCACGGCGCCGAGCTCGTTGGCCTGGGTCTGCAGCTGTTCCGGCGCACCACCGGTGCGCAGGTGCAGGTCAAGCGCATCCTTGATGCGCAGCAGTTCTTCCTTCACCGCACTGCCGACCGTGTCGAGCAGCTCACGGTTGCGTCCGCTCAGGCTGCCACGGGCATGGTCCAGCTCGGCCTCGGTGGCGGTGACGCTCTCCGGCGCAAAGGCCAGCAGCACACTGTCAGTGACGCCTTCTTCGCCGCGCGACGCACGGATCTCGTTGAGCAGCGGCATCAGCACGATCGGAATGTCGCGATGGCCGTTCTGCAGGCGTTCCAGATAGTCGGGCAGCAGCACGCTGCCACGCATCAGGGTTGCGCAGGCTTCATCACGGTCGGCCACGCGACCGGCGCCGATGGCATTGGCCAGCTGCTCCAGTTCTTCGGCCACCATCGCCGGGGCATACAGCTCGACCATGCGCAGGGTGCCCTGCACCTGGTGCAGGTAGCCGGCGCAGATGCGCATGCGGCTGGCATCGGTCGGGTCTTCGGCGTAGTACTCGACCTCGTTGCGCACCTGGCGCAGGGTCTCGTCCAGCTCGGGCTTTACCCAGCCCAGCGCTGCGTGGCTCATCGCATCGCGCAGACTGCTCATGGACGCGCTCCGTTCGCCGCCGCGCGGTGGCCGCGCGAGTTCTGGCGTGGGGAATGGAAATGCTTCATCGACTGGTTCCTTGCTCGCCGCCCTGCCCGCGTCACGCCGGCAGCTTGAAGTCGGCGACCGAACGGCGCAGGTCCGCCGCCAGCTGCGCGAGGTGGCCGATCGACTCGGCGGTCTGTCCGGCACCCTGCGAGGTCTGCCCGGTGATCTGCCGGATCACGCCCATGGTGCGGGTGATGTCCGAGGCGGCGGCCGACTGCTGCTGGGCGGCGATGGAGATGTTCTTGATGAGGGTGTTCAGCGCGTTTGACACGCGTTCGATCTCGGTCAGCGCGGTACCGGCGTCCTCGGCCAGGCGCGCACCAGACACCACTTCGGCCGTGGTCTGCTCCATCGAGGTGACCGCTTCATTGGTGTCGGCCTGAATGGCCTGGACCAGGTTTTCGATGCGTCGGGTCGCACCCGAGGTGCGTTCTGCCAGGCGCTGCACTTCGTCGGCCACGACCGCGAAACCGCGGCCCGCTTCACCGGCCGACGCGGCCTGCACCGCCGCGTTCAACGCCAGGATGTTGGTCTGCTCGGAGATGTCGTTGATCAGTTCCACGATCGAGCCGATTTCCTGCGACGACTCGCCCAGGCGCTTGATGCGCTTGGAGGTTTCCTGGATCTGGTCACGGATCTGGTCCATGCCCTGGATGGTCTCGCGCACCACGCCGGCACCTTCGGCAGCGATCACCACCGAGCGCTGTGCCACGTCGGCCGACTCGGCCGAGTTGCGCGACACCTGCTCGATGCTCGCCGCGATCTCCCCGATGCGGTCCGAAGCCGAGGTGATCTGGTTGGCCTGGTGCCCTGCGGCCTCTGCCAGCTGCATGGCGGTGGCCTGGGTTTCCTGGGTGGACATCGCGACCTTGGCCGAGGTGTCATTGATGGTGGTCACCAGGTGGCGCAGCTCGTCGACCGCGTAGTTGATCGCGTCGGCGATCGCGCCGGTCATGTCCTCGGTCACCGAGGCCTTCACCGTCAGGTCGCCCTCGCCGAGCGAGGAGATTTCGTCCAGCAGCCGCATGATCGCCTGCTGGTTGCGGCTGTTGAATTCCACCTGGGTCTGGTAGCGCAGTTCCTGCTCGCGCGAGCGGCTGCGCACGTTGGTGGAGACGAAGCCGATGATCGCGATCAGCGACAGCGCACCGGAGACCACGCCAATCCAGAAGTTCGGGAACAGGCGGGTGTCGGATACCGAGCCGAACGAGGAGAACGCGTCGAACAACTTGCGGCTGTCATCCAGCATGTGGGCCGAACCCTGGCCCAGCGCGGTGGCAGCGGACTGCGCCGCGAACAGCTGGCGCGAGCTGGCCAGGATCGCGTCGGCGTCCTGCTTCATCGCTTCCCACTTCTGCTGCGACTGTTCCAGCGCGGCCACGGCGGCGGCACCGCGCACGGCGGTGATGCCCAGTTCCTCGTTGCCGTTGCGCAGGCCGTCGAGCACCTGCGAGAACACGGTGATGTCACGTGCCAGCGCATCGCCGGAGGTCGCCGCGGCGCTGCCACCGGCACGCATTTCGGTCACGCGGCGGGCCATCGAACCGGCCACCACAACCTGCTGCAGCGCGCTGTACACCTGCGACGACGGCGCGCCGGAAGCGGACATCGCACGCACCAGCTCGTTCAGCTGGGCCTGCAGGCCCGGCACTGCGCCGGTGAAGTTGTTCGCGTTGCCGGCCAGCGCCAGCACGGCCGGTTCGCTGGCCACCAGCTGCCCGGCCTGCTTGCCCAGCGGCGCCCAGGTCTCGCCGAGGGTGGCGATGGCACCGGCTACGCCCGGCTCCTTGCCGTAGCGTCCCTGCAGGGTCGACACGTTCTGCTCGATCGCGTTGCGGGTGGCCTTGAAGGCGGTGAAGGCCTGGGCGTTGCCGCCGACCGCGTCACGTCCCTGGTTGGCCAGCTGCTGCGACAGCACCTGCAGGTCGGCGGCCTTGGAGCCGGCGTCGGCAAGGCGGCTGCCCTGCCAGGTGGCGACGCCGGTGTTGACGCCGAACAGGATCATCGATGCCAGCAGCAGGAACAGCCAGAGGTTGCTGCCGCCCAGCCGCAGCTTGCCGGTCTTGGTGGCGTCCGAAGCAGTACTCATCGTTCAACCTCGATCTTCAATGCAGGGGGCGATGCCCGGCCTCAGGCCGCGGCTTGCCGGAATTCAGGGGTGCGCGACAGCAGCGAGAGCGAGAACACGCCCCAGTCATGGCCGTCGGCATGGAAAGCACGATCGACGAAATGCCCGTAGCGGCCTTCGGCCAACGTGCCCGCTTCGATCTGCTGGTCCAGCTCGAAGCTGCGCTGGCCGAACAGTTCATCGATGGTCAGTGCGACGTCGCCGCCGGCCTGGCGCATGATCAGCACGCGCTGGCCTTCCTGCTGCACGGTGCGCGTGCCTTCCAGGAAGTACTTCAGGTCGACCACCGGGAACAGGTTGCCGCGCAGGTTGCCCACGCCCAGCAGCCAGGGCTGCGCACAGGGTACCGGGGTCACCGGCGGCATCGGTACGATTTCCACCACTTCGCGGAAATCGGACACCAGCCGGCGCTGGCCGACGCGGAAACCCACGCCACGCCACAGGTCCTGGGCAAACTGCTTTCCGGGCAGCTGCACCGCATGGGCCAGGCTGCGCCGTTCATAGGCTTCAAGGATGTCGAAGGGCGAGCGCATCAGGCCACCAGTTCGTTGATCCGCGCGATCAGTTCATCCTCGCGCGGCGGCTTGACGATGTAATCGGCGGCGCCCTGGCGCAGGCCCCAGGCCTTGTCGGTTTCCATCGCCTTGGTGCTGACGATGATCACCGGGATGTGCTTGATCGCCGCATCACGGGCCATCGCACGGGTCGCCTGGAAGCCGCTCATGCCGGGCAGGACCACGTCCATCAGCACCAGCTGCGGCACCTGGTCGCGGACCAGCTGCAGGCCATCCTCGGCGTTGTCCGCTTCCAGCACTTCGTGGCCGGCACGGCGCAGCCACTGGGTGAACACCGCGCGGTCGGTCGGTGAATCCTCGATCAGGACGATACGAGCCATTGTGCCTTTCCCCCCTGGTCAGGCGTTGACGTATGTGCGGATGGCACCCAGCAGTTCTTCACGCGTGAAAGGCTTCGTCAGGTACTGCTCCGAGCCGACGATGCGTCCCCGCGCCTTGTCGAACAGGCCATCCTTGGACGACAGCATGATGACCGGGGTCGCCTTGAACAGCTGGTTGCCCTTGATCAGCGCGCAGGTCTGATACCCGTCCAGGCGCGGCATCATGATGTCGACGAAGATGATCTGCGGCTGCTGGTCTGCGATCTTGGCAAGCGCTTCGAAGCCGTCGGTGGCGGTGACCACCTCGCAGCCTTCGCGCTTGAGCAGCGTTTCCGCAGTCCTGCGGATGGTCTTCGAGTCATCGATGACCATCACCCGGAGTCCTGCGAGTTCCCCGCCCGCAGTCGTGTTTTCAGTCATTGCCTATCCCCAAGCGCACGGCCCGATCTCTGGCGGGGGCCGCTGCGAAAGCGTATCTATATCGCACTTTCCGCGCCCGCTTCAAGGCCGCCCCACGGCGCGGGGCATGGCCCCCTCCTGAACGTGACGGGTTTCGCAATGAGTGCGCGACCGCCGGGCGGACGCTGCGTTGCAGTATGGCGGGGAGGCGCGCGACCGGCGTTGCCGCTACCATCAACGCCTTGCCTGACAGGTGCGCCCATGCCGTTGAACGTCATCGTGGTGATGGACCCCATCGCCCACATCAAGATCGCCAAGGACACCACCTTCGCCATGCTGCTGGAAGCCCAGCGCCGCGGCCATGCCCTGCACTACGTGCGGCCGGGCGGACTGGCCCTGGAAGGTGGCGTGGCGGTGGCCCAGACCGCGCCGCTGCAGGTGCGCGACGACCCGGCCGGCTGGTATGAGCTGGGTGAGTTCAGCCGTACCGAGTTCGGGCCCGGCCAGATCGTGCTGATGCGCAAGGACCCGCCGGTCGACGCCGAGTACATCTACGACACCCAGGTGCTGGACGTGGCCGCCGCTGCCGGTGCCTGCGTGGTCAACAACCCGCAGGGCCTGCGCGACTACAACGAGAAGCTGGCAGCCCTGCTGTTCCCGCAGTGCTGCCCGCCGACCCTGGTCAGCCGCGATGCCAAGGCGCTGAAGGCCTTCGCCCTCGAACACGGCCAGGCCGTGCTGAAGCCGCTGGACGGCATGGGCGGCCGCTCGATTTTCCGCAGCGGCCAGGGCGATCCGAACCTGAACGTGATCCTGGAGACACTGACCGACGGCGGCCGCAAGCTGGCGCTGGCCCAGAAGTTCATTCCCGACATCACCGCCGGCGACAAGCGCATCCTGCTGGTCGACGGTGAACCGGTCGATTACTGCCTGGCGCGCATTCCCCAGGGTGACGAGTTCCGCGGCAACCTGGCGGCCGGCGGCCGTGGCGAAGGGCGCCCGCTGAGCGAGCGTGACCGCTGGATCGCCGGCCAGGTTGGCCCGGAGATGAAGCGTCGTGGCATGCGCTTCGTCGGCCTGGACGTGATCGGCGATTACCTGACCGAGGTCAACGTGACCAGCCCGACCTGCGTGCGCGAGCTCGACGCGCAGTACGGCCTGAACATTGCCGGCACCCTGTTCGACGCGCTCGAGGCCGGCCTGCGCTGATGCCGTCCGCACCCGCCGTTCTGCCCCCGCCGCCACGCGAAGCGCAACGGCTGGGGGCCACCATCGCACTGTCGGTGCTGGTCCACGCCCTGCTGATCCTGGGCGTGGGTTTCGCCGTGAAGGGCGATGCTCCGCTGGTGCCGACGCTGGAAGTGATCTTCAGCCAGACGCGCACCGCACTGACGCCAAAGCAGGCTGATTTCCTTGCCGCCGCCAACCAGGAAGGCGGTGGCGAGCACGACCGCGCACAGCGTCCGCGCGACAACCAGGCCGGCATCGTGCCGCAGGCCCGGTCCGGGTTGAGCCCGGTGCCGCAGCAACAGCAATCGGCCGCCCCGGTTCCGCCGCCGCAGGCACGGGTGGTCAGCAGCCGCAACGGACAGGATACGGTGGCACAGGCGCAGGCCCAGCCAACCCCGGAACGCCCCGAGCCGGACGCGCCGTTGAGTGCACGCGAGCAGCGCGATGTGGAGATGGCGCGACTGGCTGCCGAAGTGCATCTGCGCTCGGCGCAGTATGCCAAGCGCCCGAATCGCAAGTTCGTGTCGGCCAGCACGCGTGAATATGCCTATGCCAATTACCTGCGCGCCTGGGTCGACCGTGCCGAGCGCGTCGGCAACCTGAATTATCCGGACGAGGCCCGGCAGCGCCGGCTCGGCGGCCAAGTGGTGATCAGCGTGGGCGTGCGGCGCGATGGCAGCGTGGAGAGCAGCCGCATTCTGCGTTCAAGCGGGACGCCGCTGCTGGATGAAGCGGCGCTGCGGGTGGTGAAGCTGGCGCAGCCGTTCCCGCCATTGCCAAAGACCGAGGACGAGATCGACATCCTGCAGGTGACCCGCACGTGGGTGTTCCTGCCGGGCGGCGAACTGCGCGACGACCGGTAGGGTTTTGGTGCCCGGGCCTGCGGCCCGGGACCCGCTGAAGGGCTAG
This sequence comes from Stenotrophomonas maltophilia group sp. Smal12, assembly GCF_037079935.1. Classification (NCBI taxonomy): domain Bacteria; kingdom Pseudomonadati; phylum Pseudomonadota; class Gammaproteobacteria; order Lysobacterales; family Lysobacteraceae; genus Stenotrophomonas; species Stenotrophomonas maltophilia group sp. Smal12. Next base: position 14,356 of record NZ_JBAWUK010000074.1, read on the forward strand.
AGCAACAGCAACAGCAGCGGTTGGTGTACTGAAGCTTGGCGGGGGGGGGGGGGGGGGGGGGGGGGGCGGCCCCCTCCCACCGTCTGTCGTTCGTAGCCGCCCGCACCCCCCCGCCTCCACCCCCCCCCCCCCCCCCCCCCCCCCCACAAACCCTCCCCCCCCACACATTTTCGTTTTTTTTTTTTTTTTTTTCTAATTAACAAAAACCGCATGAATTTTATACACAATCGTCCCCATTAT
>NZ_JBAWUK010000075.1:0-14056 GCF_037079935.1 Stenotrophomonas maltophilia group sp. Smal12
CAGCTAGCCCCGGCCGGCGCCCGCACCGCAGGCGGGGGGGCCGCGCGCGGGGTGGGGGGCCGGGGCGGGGGCGGGGCTGCGCGGCGCCGGGGGCCCCGCCGGGGGATCCTGAAGGTGGGGTGGGGTTTGGGTGGGCGTGGCGGGAGGGGGGGGGGGGGGGGGTGGGGGGTTTTGGTTGGGGGGGCGAGGTAGGGGTGGGGGCGGGGGGGGGGGGTGGGCGAGTGAGGCCCCCCCCAAACACCCCCCCCCCCCCCCCGCGGTCGCGGAAATGACTCTCGCCGGGTCGTACCCGGCGCCACAGATGCGTCGGCGCGCCAACAAAAACGCCCGGCGCGCGGCCAGGCGTTCCTGCACTACCTTGAAAGCAGAAGCTTACGCCACCGTCGACGCCCGCAGCGCGGCGATGCGCTCTTCCAGCGGCGGGTGGCTCATGAACAGCTTCTTGGCCGTCGAACCGGAAATGCCGAAGGCGGCAATCTGGGTCGGCAGCGTGCTCTGGCCATGGTTGAGCTGCAGGCGCTCCAGCGCGGCGATCATCTTCTGGCGACCGGCCAGCGAGGCACCGCCGGCATCGGCGCGGAACTCGCGGTGGCGCGAGAACCACATCGAGATCATCGTGGCGAACAGGCCGAACACCATCTCCAGCACGAACACGATGATGTAGTAGGCGAACCCACGGCCGCCGCCTTCGCGGTTGCCCGACAGCGCGCTGTCGATGATGCCGCCGACCACGCGGGCCAGCACGATCACGAAGGTGTTCAGCACACCCTGCAGCAGCGCCATGGTAATCATGTCACCGTTGGCGACGTGGGCGATCTCGTGGCCCAGCACCGCTTCGGCCTCGTCTTCGCTCATGTTGTGCAGCAGGCCGGTGGACACCGCCACCAGCGCGTTGTTGCGGTTGGCACCGGTGGCGAAGGCATTGATCTCCGGGCCGTCATAGACGGCCACTTCCGGCATGCCGATGCCGGCGGCCTTGGCCTGGCGCTCGACCGTGGCCAGCAGCCAGCGCTCGGTCTGGTTGCGCGGCTCGGTGATCACCACCGCACCGGTGGAGCGCTTGGCCATCCACTTGGACAGCAGCAGCGAGATGAAGGAGCCACCGAAACCGAAGATGCCGGCCATCACCAGCAGGCCGCTCATCGAACGCGCGTCCACGCCCAGGATCGACATGACGATGCCGGCCAGGATCAGGACCGCGAGGTTGGTCGCCAGGAACAGGGCAATACGGGTGAACATGGGAAAATCCGGCTCGGAAGGGGTCGATATCCGTCAATTTGCGGTGCGCTCAGCTTGAATTCAAGCGCCAACCTGACCGACGATTCAGCCTGCATGACCGCCATTGTTCCCTGCGGCCGCTTCGCGCCCTCGCCGACCGGCCTGCTCCACCCCGGATCCCTGCTTGCCGCCTTCGGCAGCTGGCTGCTGGCCCGCCACCACGGCGGCCTGTGGCGGCTGCGCATCGAAGACGTTGACCCGCCGCGTACCGTGCCCGGCGCCGCGCAGTCACAGCTGCAGGCACTGGCTGCGTTCGGCCTGGTCCACGACGGCCCGGTCCTGTGGCAGAGCGCTCGAGGCGAGGCCTACCAGGCCGCGCTGGACGTGCTGCTGGCCAGCGACCAGGCCTTCATCTGCCACTGCAGCCGCAGCGAACTGGCTGCCAGCGGCGGCATCCACCACCGCTGCGTTGCGCGGCAACCGCGACCGGACCCCGCCGTCCGCTTCCGCGTGCCACCGGGCAGCGTCGTGCACTTCGACGATGGGCTGCGTGGCCCGCAGCAGCAGGACGTGCATGCCGAAGTCGGCGACTTCGTGCTGCGCCGTGCCGACGGCTGCTGGGCCTACCAGCTGGCGGTGGTGGTCGATGACGCCGCGCAGGGGGTGACCGAAGTGGTGCGCGGCGCCGATCTGCTCGATTCCACCGCGCGGCAGATCCTGCTGCAGCAGGCGCTGGGCCTGGCGGTGCCGCGCTACTGGCACCTGCCGCTGCTGCTCGACGCCCCCGGCCACAAACTGTCCAAGTCGCTGGCGTCGCTGCCGGTGGACAGTACACGGCCGGTGCCGGTACTGCGCGCGCTCTGGCAGCTGCTGGGCCAGGCCCCTGCCGCACTGGACGGCGCCGATGACCGGGATGCGCTGCTGCACACTGCGCAACGGGCATTCGACCCGGTTCGACTGCCGCGGACCGACATCCTGTTGCCGGCCGGCGCACTTTCCACGCCGATGTTGCAGAATCCCCCTTCCCCCACCTGATTCCCGGACAGCACTCCATGACATCTCGCGTCGCACTGGTCACCGGCGGAACCGGCGGCATCGGTACCGCCATCTGCCAACGCCTGGCCGACCAGGGCCACCGGGTCGCCACCAACTACCGCGACGAGGGCAAGGCCCGCGCATGGCAGCAGGCGATGACCGAGCGCGGCTACAACGTGTCGATCTTCCCGGGCGATGTCTCCGATCCAGGCAGCGCCGAGGCGCTGGTGCGTGCGGTCGAGGCCGAGCTGGGCCCGGTCGAGATCCTGGTCAACAATGCCGGCATCACCCGCGACACGACGTTCCACCGCATGCGCGCGGACCAGTGGCACGATGTGATCAACACCAACCTCAATTCAGTGTTCAACGTCACCCGCCCGGTCATCGAAGGCATGCGGCGCCGCTGCTGGGGCCGGGTCATCCAGATCAGCTCGATCAACGGCCTGAAGGGCCAGTACGGCCAGGCCAACTACGCCGCGGCCAAGGCCGGCATGCACGGCTTCACCATTTCGCTGGCCCGCGAGAACGCCGGCTTCGGCATCACCGTGAACACCATTTCGCCCGGCTACGTCGCCACCGACATGGTGATGGCGGTTCCGGAGGACGTACGCGCCAAGATCATCGCCGACATCCCCACCGGGCGCCTCGGCAAGCCGGAGGAAATCGCCTATGGCGTGTCCTTCCTGGTGGCCGAGGAAGCCTCATGGATCACCGGCAGCAACCTGGACATCAACGGCGGCCACCACATGGGCTGGTAAGCCGCGCAGGGGCCGTTGCGGCATGCGCTGACGGCCCCTGCCGATGGTCATGCTGCGCAGCACGCAAACCCTTGCTGCGCAACATGATCGCTGCTGAAAGCCAAGCCTGGCGGGGGCTGGGGCGGTTGCAACCGCTGCTGCACTGCGCCATGCTGCGCGTCTACTGTGACGAGTACCGCTTCATGGCTGCGACCCGCATCATCAAGAAGTATCCGAACCGCCGTCTCTACGACACCGAGATCTCCAGCTACATCACCATCGAGGACGTGCGCCAGCTGATCCTGGACGGTGAAGACTTCGAAGTCCGCGACGCCAAGAGCGGCGACGACCTCACCCGTTCGGTCCTGCTGCAGATCATCGCCGACCAGGAACAGGACGGCGAACCGATGCTCTCGACCCAGCTGCTGAGCCAGCTGATCCGCTTCTACGGCGATTCCCTGCAGGGCTTCATGGGCAACTACCTGGAGCGCAGCATGCAGGTCTTCCTCGACCAGCAGCAGCAGTTCCGCCAGCAGATGGGCAACCTGCTGGGCCAGACCCCGTGGGCGATGATGAACCAGCTGACCGAGCGCAACCTGGAGCTGTGGCAGGAATTCCAGCGCAGCATGGGCAGCGGCTTCGGTGGCCCGCGCCCGGGCGGCACCGGAACGGGAACCGGCAACAGGCCCGGCGAACCCGGCACCGGTACCGGCACCGGCGGCAAGACCCGCCGCTGAGCTGCAGCAACGGCTGATACGGAAACGGCGCGCCCCTGGCGCGCCGTCTTGTTTGGCATCGCGCCAACCGTGCGTCAGCGTTTGGCCTTGCACCCCGTGCACACGCGCTCGACCTTGTAGCCCTTCGCCCTCAGCTTCTCGACCACGCCATCACTGCCCAGCAGGTGCAGCGTGCCGACCACCACCAGCGTACCGCCCTGCCCGGCCTGCAGGTACGGCTGCAGCTTCGGCACCCAGGCATCGTTGCGACCGGTGTTGATGCGCTGGTACAGCTGCGGATACTGCTGGCGCATCTCTGCCGCCATCTTGGTCCACAGCAGGCGCTCGTCGCCGCGACGCCATGCATCATGCAGCAGCCGCGCCTGCTCATCGGCCTTGCCGGCCTGGTCCAGTGCTTCGGCCAGCATCTGCCGCTGTTCCTGCACCGTCATCCCGTCCAGCATGCCGATCTGGGTATCGATATCTTCCAGTCCCGCGGTCTTGCGGCCGGTCTTCTGCGCGCGTTCCATGAAGTGGCGGTCCAGGCCCAGCGCCGGGTCCAGGCCCAGCTTCTGCATCTGCCCGATCGAAATGCTCAGACCGACGAACCACGGCTTCATGCCCTGCATCTGCGCCAGCGGCAACTGGTTCTGGGCAGCAAAGGCCTGCAGCTTCTGCCAGGTGGCCGCATCCAGATCACGCTTCAGCTCGCTGCCATCGGTGCGGGTCGCAGCCTGCACCATGCGGCTGGCCAGCTGGGGCGATTGCATGTCTTCCGGCGACAGTTCGAACACCACCCGCTGCGAGGCTTCGAACGCCTGCTCGACATCGGGCGACAGCGGGTAGTCCTGTGGCTTCAGCAGATGGAACGATCCCAGCAGGTACACGCGTGCATCGCCCGGGCCGGTGACTTTCCACAACAGGGGTACCGGCGGCTTGGCCGCCGTTGCGGCCGCGGCCGCGGCAGGGCTGGCCTGGCCATCGCGGGCCGTGGCCAGTGGCGCCACTGCGCAGGCCGCCAGCAACAGCGCGGTACGGAACAGGTGTTTGATCGGCATGGTCAGCCTTCTCCTTCAGGCAGGTGGTAGGCCTTCTCGCCGGCTTCCACGCGCAGGTCCAACCGGTTTTCCGGCGGCGCCAGCGGGCAGGTCGCGTAGGCGGTGAACGCGCACGGTGGGTTGTAGGCATGGTTGAAATCGATGCGCACCGTGCCGTCTGCAGCGGGGGCCTCGGTATCCAGATAGCGCCCGGCCGGATAGCTGCCGCGGCCGCTGGTGCGGTCGGCGAAGATCAGGAACAGTGGCTGCCCGGGCGCACCGATCGCCTCCAGGCGCCAGCTGCGGCCATCACGTTCGAACTCCACCGCACCGGCATTGGGCATCTCGGTGGTCAGGCCAGTGATGTCGACGATCGGCAAGGTCTTCCCCGGCGGATGCGCGATGAAGCGCGCCTGCACCTGCCAGTCCGCGCCGCCCGGCCAGTACCGCAGGCCGGCGAAATCACGCCGCGCCGGTGCCTCGGCATGCTTGACCCGCAGCGCGTCCCGTGGCCCCCGGCGGATGATGCTGAGCTGGCCCTTGCCGCCATCGAAGGCCAGCAGCGTCGGCTGCGTGTCCTTGTCGGTGTCGACGCGGATGCGGCCACGCACCGGCTGGCCGTCGTGGCTGACATCGACACCGGCTTCAGGCGTGAACCACCACTGCGTCCCGTCGCGACGCAGGAGTCCCAGCCTGTCCGGGCCGACCGACAGGCGGATGCCGTTGGTGGCGCCGCTGCCAACGAAATGGGATTTGTTCTGCAGCCAGTGCAGGCCGACCAGGGCCGTCCAGCCATCGGGCCGGGTCAGGTCCTGGTAGCGCGCTACACGCCATTGCTGCTGCGCGGCCGCGTAGGCCGGATCTTCAGCGACCGTCGGCGCCGGCGGAGTTGCCGGGCTGCAGGCGGCCAACACCACGGCGGCCAGCAGGCCCGCCACTCCCCGATAACGCATCGATGCTCCCCTCAACGTCCGCGCAGGAACCAGCGGTCGATCTCCGCCAGCGAAAAACGGGCCCAGGTCGGTCGGCCGTGGTTGCACTGGCCGGACCGTTCGGTGATTTCCATGTCGCGCAGCAGCGCGTTCATTTCCGGCACGGTCAGGCGCCGGTTGGCACGCACCGCGCCATGGCAGGCCATGGTCGACAGCAGCTCGTCGCGTGCACTGGCCACGCGGCGGCTCTGGCCGTGCTCGCGCAGGTCGGTCAGCACGTCGCGCAGCAGTCCTTCCGGTTCGGCATGCGCCAGCAGTGCCGGAATGCTGCGCACGTGCAGCGACCCGGGGCCGGCCCGGGTCACCTCGAAGCCGAGCGCCGCCAGTGTGTCGGCTTCGCTTTCGGCGGTGTCGGCCTCGCGCTCGCCCACCGCCAGCGTGATCGGCACCAGCAACGGCTGCGACTGCAGGCCGATGCCATCGTGCGCATTCTTCAGGCGCTCGTAGCCGATGCGTTCGTGGGCCGCATGCATGTCGACCACGATCAGGCCTTCAGCGTTCTCGGCCAGGATGTAGATGCCATGCAGCTGCGCGATCGCGTAGCCCAGCGGCGGTACACCCGCGTCGGCACTGGTTACCGGCAACCCGTTCTCGCTCGGCATCGGCGGCAACGCCGCTGCGCGTTCGGCACCGGCCGGCGTGGCATACAGCGCGGCGTAGGCGGCCGGTGCATCGGCCACCTGCAGGCCCAGCGGCTGCTGCGGACGCCAGCCTGAAAATCCGCCACCACCACCTCCCGAGCCGGGCGCAGCCCCACGCACCAGCCCGAACCCCGACGCGCCGGCGCTCGATGCCGTCGGGACGGCGGCGGCGTCCGCCGGATGTGCGGGGCCGGCACCGATCTCCTGCGCCGACATGCCGGCACGGGTATCGGCCAGCGCATCCTTCAACGTGCGATAGACGAAATCGTGGACCAGCCGCGAATCGCGGAAGCGCACCTCGTGCTTGGCCGGATGCACGTTGACGTCGACGCGGGTCGGATCCAGTTCGAGGAACAGCACATAGGCCGGCTGGCGGCCGTGATACAGCACGTCGCCGTAGGCCATCTTCACTGCGTGGGCGACGCTGCGGTCACGCACTGAGCGACCGTTGACGTACAGGTACTGCTGGTCGGCGCTCGCGCGCGAATAATGCGGCTGCGCAATCCAGCCATGCAGGCGCAGGCCGGCGCCGCTGTGGTCCACGCGCACGGCCTGGTTGGCGAAATCCTCGCCCAGCGTTTCGGCAAGGCGTGCATCGGAATACAGATCGCCCGGCTTGTAGCGCCGCGAGGCCTTGCCGTTGTGCGACACGCGCAGCTCGACATCCGGCCGTGCCAGCGCCAGCGAACGCAGCCACTCTTCGATATGGCCCAGTTCGGTACGCTCGGCGCGCAGGAACTTGCGCCGCGCCGGCACGTTGTAGAACAACTCACGCACTTCCACCGTGGTGCCCGGCGCATGCGCGCGCGGGGTCACCTCGCCGATCTTGCCGCCTTCGATCTGCAGTGCCGAACCGTGCTCGTCGTGCGCGCGCCGCGAGCACAGGGTGAAGCGGCTGACCGATGCGATCGACGGCAGCGCTTCTCCCCGGAAACCGAGCGTGGCCACCGATTCGAGATCGTCAAGATCGGCGATCTTGCTGGTGGCATGGCGCGACACTGCCAGTGGCAACTGCTCGGGCGCAATGCCACTGCCGTTGTCGCGGATGCGGATCAGGCGCACGCCGCCCTCTTCAAGATCGATATCAACGCGGCTGGCGCCGGCGTCGATCGCGTTCTCGACCAGTTCCTTGACCACCGACGCGGGTCGTTCGACCACTTCGCCGGCGGCGATCTGGTTGATCAGGATCTCCGGCAACGGCCGGATCGGGCGCGGATGGGTAGCAGACGTCATGCGGGGATGATAACGGAGCGGCCAAGGGTAGAGTCGAGCCATGCTCGACTGACGGGCTACCCGCAAGGCCCAGTCGAGCGCGGCTCGACTCTGCAGAAAGCAGAAACCCGCCTTCGGCGGGTTATTTGCTGCCGCCGGCCATGGTGGCTGCGGCGTCGATCTCGGCCTGCGCGCGGGCGGCATACAACGTGCCCGGCGGCGGTTGGCGGCTGAAGAAGGTGTGCACACCATCCAGCACAGCGCCAGCGACCTTGCGCTGGTAAGCCGGGTCCGTCAGGCGGCGCTCTTCATCCGGATTGGAAATGAACGCCGTTTCCACCAGCATCGCTGGCATGTCCGACGTGCGCAGCACCGCGAAGTTGGCGCGCTCGATGTTCGGCTTGTGGTTGTTGCCGATCCGCTTCAGGCCGCCCAGCACGTGGCCGGCGGCGTCTTCGGACGCCTTCATGTAGCCGCTCTGCGCCAGGTCCAACAGCACATTGGCAAGCGTGCCCTCGGTCTGCTGCAGGCGAACGCCACCGACCAGATCGGCCGCGTTTTCCTTGTCTGCCAGCCAGCGGGCGCGCTGCGAAGAGGCACCCTTGGTCGACAGCACGTACACCGACGAACCCGTGGCCGAACGGTTCTCGGCCGCGTCGGCATGGATCGAAATGAAGATGTCCGCCTTGTTCGCACGCGCCTTCTGCGCACGCATCGGCAGCGGGATGAACACGTCGCTGTCGCGCGTCAGGTAGGCCTTCAGGCCCGGCGTGGCGTTGACCTGGCGGGCCAGCTCACGCGCCACGGCCAGGGTGACATCCTTCTCGCGCTTGCCGGTCGGGCCGATCGCACCCGGGTCCTGGCCACCATGACCAGGATCGATCGCCACCACAAGATGGCGCATGCCGGGCTGCATGCGGATGCGCGATGCATCGCTGGGCATGGCCGGACGCGGCGGCTCGGCCGGCGTCGGCGCCGGTGTAGGGGCCGTTGCCGGCGGCGTGGTCACCACCGCAGCAGTGCGCTGGCCGGCGAGGATTGCAGCCGGCGAGGATGAGGGCGTGCTGCTGGCCGCGACGCCTGCCGCAGCAACCTGGGCCGGCGCGCTGGTCGGTGCGGGGGTCGGCGTGGCGGGTGCGGCGGCGCTGGCGCTGGCCTGCTGCTGCACCTGTGCGGTCAGCAGGGCGGTGGCCCGCGCAGCATCGGTGCGTGACTGCGCGTTCTCGGCCGGCGTGGGCGCGACTGAGCCCCCCGCAGCGGCCGCCTGCGGCTGCACCGCCGGTGGCGTCGCCGGGCGGCTGGTTGTGGCCACGGCAGGGCCATCACCCGGCCATTCGATCACCAGCTTGGATTCATTGCCCTCGCGCTGCATCTGCGGGCGGAACGGCGCCACCGATTCGGCAAGGTCGAACACGACACGGAAAGTGCCCGGGACCGGCTGTCCGGTACGCACCGCCGTGACCACGCCCTGCGCGGCCGGCATCTTCAGGTTGCGTACGGCGCTGGAGTCGGGGAAATCGACCACCAGGCGGTTCGGGCCGGCCAGCGACAGGGTCTTGTAGCCGCCACTGCCGACCAGTGAGATCTCGGCACGGGTGCCGGTCGCGCCGGTGTTCAGCAGCACCTGGCGGACTTCACCCGCCCACGCACTGACGCTCGCCAGACCCAGTCCGACGGCGGCACAGATGGCGATGAGACGGTTCCCCGGGCGCATGGCTCAGGATTCAATCACCGCGCTGAACGGAATGCAACACCTTTTTCCTTAATAATCCGTAACCTGCCGATCTTTGTTCTCGTCAGCCGACAGAAATGGCCTGCAAGTCGCCCCCTTGGGGCAGCCGTTTCAGCCATTCATGTCCAACGTCGCTGGCTCCGGTGAGACGGACACGGCGCCCCTGTCCTTCGATCTCCAGCGCTACCACCAGATCGGTCGGCGGCAGCGCGCCGGCGCCCCGTTCCGGCCATTCCACCAGCCACAGCACCGCGCTGCCCTCGTCCAGGCCTAGGAAATCCAGCTCACCGGCCTGGCCGATGCGGTACAGGTCCAGGTGCCACGCCTCACCGCCACTGGCCAGCGGATAGCGCTCGACCAGGGTGTAGGTGGGGCTGCGGATCGCGCCCCGCACGCCCAGCGCGCGCAGCAGCGCGCGGGCCGTAGTGGACTTGCCGGCGCCCAGGTCGCCGCGCAGTTCGATCAGCGCCTGCGGCGGCCGGGTGGCCGCCAGCCACTGCCCGAGCAGTTCGGTGGCGTCGCTGTCGGCAAGGAAGAAATCGGTCATGGGAAGCATTCCGGGTTGGCCAGTCGCCGCAACGGCGCCAGCAGATCAGTAGGAAGCAGGCCGCGTGCACCGTCAGCGGCAGCCGCGTCGCCGGCCAGCGCATGCAGCAACGCGCCCGCCGCGGCGGCATCGAAGGCGGCCAGGCCCTGCGCACGCAGGCCGGCGATGATGCCGGTGAGCAGGTCGCCCATGCCCCCCACGGCCATGCCGGGATTGCCGGCGGCGATCAACCGGGGCGTTTGCCCGGGCGCCGCCACGATGCTGCCGGCGCCCTTCAACACCACCACCGCGTGGAAACGCTCGGCGAGCGTCTGCGCACAGGCGTAGCGATCGGCCTGGATGTCGCTGGTGCTGCAGCCGAGCAGGCGTGCGGCCTCGCCCGGGTGCGGTGTGAGGACGGCGCCGGGCAAGGCACGCGGATCCTGCGCCAGCAGGTTCAGCGCGTCGGCATCGACCACCAGTGGTCTGGCGCTGGCCAGCACCCGCGCAAACAGTGCGCGTGCCCATTCGTCCTGGCCCAGACCGGGCCCGATCGCCACCACCTCCGCCCTGTCAAGCAAGGCCGGCAGCGCTTCGCCGTCTTCCAACGCGTGGGTCATCGCCTCGGGCAGCCGAGCCAGCAGTGGACCGACGTGGTCGCGGCGGGTGCCCAGGCTCAACAGCCCCGCCCCTGCGCGCAAGGCGGCCTCGGCTGCCATGGCGATGGCACCGCCGCTGCCGTGGTTGCCGCCGACGCACAGCACGTGGCCGGATTCACCCTTGTGGGTATTTGCGCGGCGCGGCGGCAACAGGGCCGGCAACCGTGCCTGCGTCCAGTACTCCACGGCAGGCGACACGCTTTGCCATGCGGCCGCGGGCAACTGCAGGGGTGCCAGGGCCTTGTGCCCGCAATGATCCAGCGCGTCGCCGGTGTACAGCCCGCGATGGGCCACGATGAACTGCAGGGTCAGCGCAGCGCGTACTGCCGCGCCGGGTACCGCACCGCGGTCGGCATCGACGCCACTGGGCACATCCAGGGCCAGCACAGGTGCCGCCTGCGCATTGATCGCAACGATCAGCGCCTGCGCCGCGCCCTCCGGCGCGCGATCGAAACCCAGCCCGAACAGGGCATCGACCCAGAGGTCGGCCTCGGGCAGCGCGCCGTCGAACTCGGTGATGGCGCCGCCGTCGGACCTGAACTCCGATGTTGCACGCTGCGCCAGCGCGGTCGATGGCGCCCGGCCCGGCAGGGCGATCACCCTCACCTCGCGTCCGGCCTGCAACGCGTGGCGAGCCAGCACGAGGCCGTCGCCGCCATTGTTGCCCGCACCGACCACCACGCCGATGCGCTGCGCCTGCGGCCAATGCTGCAGCAGGCACTGCCAGGCGGCCTGGCCGGCCTGCGCCATCAGTCCCCAGCCAGCATCCCCCGCCAGGGTGGACGCCTGGGCATCCAGCGCACGCGCGGCAGCGGAATCGAACAGATCGGCGAGGTTGGCCATGCAGGGATTTTATACTGGTGCGCATGTCCCTCGCCCCCTCCCCCGTCGATCCAGCCCAGGCCGTGCAGCGCATCCGCGAACTGGCCCGCGCGCATGGCTTCCAGCGCTGCGGCATCGCCGGTATCGAGCTCGGCGAGGACGAGGCGCACCTGGCCGACTGGCTGGGCCAGGGCCTGTACGGCACGATGGACTGGATGGCGCGCCACGGCACCCTGCGCGCACGACCGGCCGAGCTGTTGCCCGGCACTGTGCGCGTGATCTCGGTGGGCATGGACTACAGCCACAAGGATGACACCGAAGCGTGGGCGACGCTGGCCGACCCGGGCCGCGCCTACGTGGCGCGCTATGCGCTGGGCCGCGACTACCACAAGCTGATGCGCAACCGCCTGCAGAAGTTGGCCACGCAGATCAACGACGAAGTCGCACCACTGGGCTACCGCGTGTTCGTCGATTCCGCCCCCGTCCTGGAGCGCGCACTGGCCCGCAACGCCGGGCTCGGCTGGATCGGCAAGCACACCTGCCTGATCGACCGCCATGGCGGTTCCTGGTTCTTCATCGGCGAGATCTACATCGACATCCCGCTGCCGATCGATACGCCGGCCACGGCGCACTGCGGCACCTGCACGCGCTGCATCGATGTCTGCCCGACCCAGGCCATCACCGGCCCGCAGCGGCTGGACGCGCGGCGCTGCATTTCCTACCTGACCATCGAACACGACGGCGCCATTCCCGAACAGATGCGCCCGCTGATCGGCAACCGCATCTATGGCTGCGACGACTGCCAGCTGGTCTGCCCCTGGAACAAGTTCGCCAAGCGCACCGACGAAGCCGATTTCCGCGCGCGCAACAACCTCGATACCGCGCGCCTGGACCAGCTGTTCGCCTGGGACGAAGCCGAGTTCCTGCGCCGCACCGAAGGCAGCCCGATCAGGCGCAGCGGCCATGAGCGCTGGCTACGCAACATCGCCGTGGCGCTGGGCAATGCGCCGTCCTCGGCCGAAGCGCTGGCTGCGCTGCAGACCCGCATCGACGATCCCTCGCCGCTGGTGCGTGAACACGTGCAGTGGGCACTGGGCCAGCACACGGCGCGCTGACGTGCGATCCTGAGCCCCCGTTCCGCCCGCAGCACGCCGTTTCCATGCAGCCACGCAACAACGACATCCTCACCCCCAGCCAGCTCAACACCCTGGCCCGCGACCTGCTGGAAGGCAGCTTCCCGGCGATCTGGGTCGAGGCCGAACTGGGCAGCGTGGCGCGTCCTGCCTCCGGACACCTCTACTTCAACCTGAAGGACGCGCGCGCGCAGCTGCGTGCGGCGATGTTCCGGATGAAGGCGCAGTACCTGAAGTTCGTGCCGCGCGAAGGCATGCGCGTGCTGGTGCGCGGCAAGGTGACCCTGTACGACGCCCGTGGCGAGTACCAGATGGTGCTGGACCACATGGAGGAAGCCGGCGAAGGCGCGCTGCGCCGCGCCTTCGAGGAGCTGAAGGCACGGCTGGAGGCCGAGGGCCTGTTCGACCCGGCACGCAAGCGGCCGCTGCCGGCGCACGTGCGACGCCTGGCCGTGATCACCTCGCCCACCGGCGCTGCCGTGCGCGATGTGCTGAGCGTGCTCGGCCGGCGCTTCCCGCTGCTGGAAGTTGACCTGCTGCCGACCCTGGTACAGGGCAGCAGTGCCGCCGCGCAGATCACCCGGCTGCTGCAGGCCGCCGATGCCAGCGGCCGCTACGATGTGATCCTGCTGACCCGCGGTGGTGGTTCGCTGGAAGACCTGTGGGCCTTCAATGATGAAGCCCTGGCCCGTGCGATCGCCGCCAGCCGCACCCCGGTGGTGTCTGCGGTTGGCCACGAAACCGACTTCAGCCTGAGCGACTTCGCCGCCGACCTGCGTGCACCGACGCCATCGGTGGCGGCTGAGCTGCTGGTACCGGACCAGCGCGAACTGGCCCTGCGCGTGCGCCGCACGGCCGTTCGCATGCTGCAGCTGCACCGGCATGCGATGCAACAGGCGATGCAGCGCGCCGACCGCGCCCTGTTGCGCCTGAACGCGCAGAGCCCGCAGGCACGACTGGATCTGCTGCGTCGACGCCAGCTCGATCTGGGACGACGTCTGCATGCCGCGTTCAACCAGCAGCAGGAGCGCCGTGCCGCGCGCCTGCGTCACGCCTCTGCGGTACTGCGTGGGCATCATCCGCAGCGCCAGCTGGACGCGATGCAGCGTCGCCTGACCGCCCTGCGTGGGCGGCCGCAGGCAGCGATGCAGCGTCTGCTGGAGCGCGATGCACTGCGACTGCGCGGACTGGCGCGTTCACTTGAAGCAGTCAGCCCGCTGGCGACCGTGGCGCGTGGCTACAGCATCCTGACCCGCAGCGACGATGGTGCGCTGGTGCGGCGCATCGACCAGGTGCAACCTGGTGACGCCCTGCAGGCCCGCGTCGGCGACGGCGTGATCGACGTGCAGGTCAAGTAGAGGGTTGTTCGGCAGGGCTGCGCCCTGCACCCACAGAGGCTTCAAGCAACGGCCGAAGCAACAGCAAAAGCTGGCATTCCGCGGGTTGGCGGGGCGGTGCCAGAGTGCGGGGACGCCGTAAACCCGTCCATGAAGTGACCCCCGAGACTTGGACGGTGGGGTCAGGCGGCTGCTTGGGCCTGTTCCCGGTACTTTACCGGGCTTAGCCCCTTCAATTTCAATCTGATTCGCTCTTGGT
>NZ_JBAWUK010000076.1:0-13907 GCF_037079935.1 Stenotrophomonas maltophilia group sp. Smal12
AGCCTACACGGACGTACTTGCGGCGTCCCCCGCGAACCCAACCCGCCCGGCCAACCCCATGACAAGCTCTACGCGGCCAACCCACGAGGGGCCGCGCCGTTGGCTGGAATCTACGCTACCGCGCGAAACACCAACGCCAGGATCGCAGGCACCGCCTGGATCATGAAAATGCGGCGGCTGACGCTGTAGGCGCCATAGCACCCCGCCACCACCACGCAGGCCAGCGAGAACGTCACCAGCACTGGCTGATCGATCACCAGCCCCACCACGATGCCTGCTGCCAGGAAGCCGTTGTACAGGCCCTGGTTGGCCGCCAGGACGCGCGTGGTCGCCGCCTTCTCCGGCGTGTTGCGGAACGTCTTCAGGCCCAGCGGGCGGGTCCACAGGAACATCTCAAGCGCCAGGAAATAGACGTGCAGCAGTGCGACCAGCAAGGTCAGGGCGAGTGCGATCCAGTACATGGGCGGTTCCTTGGACAGGGATGGGGCTCGGAGCCCGGGAAATCATCGGTCGCGCGGCAGTTTCTTTTCTTCGCGCAGTACACCGAACGCGGCTGCGGTCATGCACGCGGCCACCAGCATGCCGCCGATGAACACTACGTGCGAGCCGAACAATGACAGGCCCTTGTGCACCCAGGCAAAGCTCAGGTCCGCACCGCGGTAGACCACGGTGTCGATCGCTGCGCCGGCCTTGTAGCGCCACTGCCGGTCCACGCGCGTGTAGATTGTCTCGCGCGCCGGCTTGGCCAGTGCGAATTCGCTGGCCCGGGTCATCACCTGCACTACCGCGACCATCAGCGGCATCGGCGAGGCCGCCAGCACCGAGAAGCCGATCAGGATCGCGAAACCGGGAATCAGCAGCGCCGGGGCGATGCCGTGCCGGGACAGCAACCAGCGGGTCAGGCCCAGCTGCATCAACAGCGCCAGCGCATTCACTGCCAAGTCGATGCGCGAGAAAAACGCGGTGCTGGCTGCGGGGTCAGTGAACGCCGCACGCACGATCGCAGCCTGCTCGTTGTAGAGCAGCGTCCCCACGCCCACCCCGAACACCACCATGATCGCCAGCCAGCGCAGCAGCGGCTCGCGCACGATCAACTTCAGGCCGTCCAGCACGCTGCCGCCCATCGGCTGCTCGCCGGACACCAGCTGCTGCTCGCGTTCGCGCAGCACCGCCCAGTGCCGCAGCCGCCAGATGCACAACAGGCACACGACCAGGAAAGCTGCGGAGACCAGCATCAGGTTGGCGATGCCCACGCTCTGCACCAGCGCACTGGTGATGATCGGACCAAGGAAGGCACCGACGGTGCCCGCCGCGCCAATGTATCCATAGAAGGCCCGGGCCTGCACATTGGAGAACACATCGGCCATGAAGCTCCAGAACACCGCCACCGCGAACAGGTTGAAGACGGTGATCCAGAAGAAGAAGGCCATGCCGCGGCCAGGCACGCCGCTGTCGAACATCATGTAGAAGCCCAGCAGGGTCACGATGAAGAACCCATACACCGCCGGCAGGAACACCCGTCGCGGGAAGCGGCTGACCAGCCAGCCGTACACCGGCTGCAGCACCAGCATGATCACGAACACGCAGGAGAACAGGAACTGCAGCACGAAGTCCTTCAACGCAATGCCGTGGCTGGCGAACCAGGCGATCAGCACGGGTGGGAACACCGTTTCCAGGTCTGCCGAGGCGGCCATGGCCTCACGCACCGGGCGCAGCACGTAGTAGCCGCTGAGCAGGCAGAAGAAGTACAGGAACGACCACCACAGCGCTGGCGACTCGCGCAGTGCCGACGCCAGGCCCTGCAGCGACCCCTTCTTCCGTACCGCACTCACGCGGTGTCCCTCGCCTGAAGACGGCGGTTGGACAGCGGCATGGCAGGCTCCGGGGCGATGAAACGCGTACGTTAGCCAATGCACCGCAACATCGCCAGCGCGACGCGCCTTCCCGCGGGCGGATCAGCTCCGCTGATCGGCCCCGGATGACACGTTCCGATACATGCTTCCAGCGCCCCAAACTTCAAATTTTTCAACGAGATGCGCATTCATCTTCGCTTTGTTTGTGCACAAGGGAAAAGCGGCGCTAGAATCGCCATCAGCAGTCGCGCACGGGTCCAACCGATGAAAAAGAACAGCCTGCGTCGCCCGATCCGTTCGGCGGCCACCGGTTTGCTGGGCATGCTGATGCCCGTTGCCTTGTCCACCACCGCGCAGACACCGCCGGCATTGCCGCCGATGCCGACCAACATCGAATCCGCTGCCGGTCCCACTGTCGCCCACACCCAGCCGGCGGCCTACCGCACCGGCCTGGTGCCGCGCGTGCAGGCCCCGGCGCCCGGCTTCAACGTCGCCAACATCGAATCGATGGCGCAGCAGCTCACCTATGGCGAACGCGTGCCGGGCATGGCCGTGGCGATCGTGCAGGGCGGCCGCATCCTCAGCGCGCGCGGCTATGGCGTCACCGACGTCAACAATCCGCTGCCGGTCGATGCGCGCACCGTGTTCCGCCTGGCCTCGCTGTCCAAGGCCTTCGCCGGCACCATGGCCGGCCTGCTGGTCAACGACGGCACGCTGCGCTGGGACAGCAAGGTCACCGACTACGTGCCGGGCTTCCGCCTGAACTCGCCGGAAGCCACTGATCGCCTGACAGTGGCCGACGTGCTCAGCCATCGCGTCGGCCTGCCGTACAACGCCTACGACCGCGACATCGAGGGCAACGCCGAGTACTACGCGCTGACCCAGAAACTGGCCAACACCAGCCTGAAGTGCCTGCCGGGCGACTGCTATGCCTACCAGAACGTGGCCTTCAGCCTGATCGGCGATGTCGTCTACGCGGCCTCCGGCAGTTTCTACGAGCAGTCGGTCGAGCGCCGCATCTTCAAGCCGCTGGGCATGAACGATGCCAGCCTCGGCCTGGCCGGCATCCAGGCCAGCTCGCGCTGGGCGCGTCCTCACGTGCGCAGCCGCAACGGCTGGGTCTCGCTGACGCCGAAGCCGACCTACTACCGGGTCGCCCCGGCGGCCGGCGTCAATGCCAGCGCCAGCGACATGGCGCAGTGGCTGCTCGCCCACACCGGCCACCGCCCCGACGTGCTGCCGGCACCGCTGCTGGCCACCCTGCATTCGAGCCTGATCAGCACCCCCGGCGAGATGCGTTCGGGCTGGCGCCGCGAGCGCCTGCACTCGGCCGGCTACGCCCTGGGCTGGCGCACCTTCGACTACGCCGGCCACGACGTGGTGTTCCATGCCGGTGCCGTGCAGGGCTATCGCGGCCTGGTCGCGCTGGTGCCGGAACGCGATCTGGGCATCGCCATCATGTGGAATGGCGAAAGCAGCCTGCCCAGCGGCCTGCTGCCGACCGTGCTCGACTCCGCGCTCGGCCTGCCGGCGCAGCGCTGGCTGGACGTGGACACCGACTTCGGCAGCGACAACCTGATGGCCGAGGGCGCGAGCCCGGCGCAGCAGGACAAGCGCAAGGGCAAGGGCGCCTCGGGCAATCGTGCGGTGGCGTCGCCGCGCTGATCAGGCGGGCTCGATCGTGTGTGCGAAGGGCGGCCTGCGGGTCGCCCTTTTTGTTGGCTCGACTCTACAGATGCAAAGAGCAGTTCCGCGGCGCTAGTGCGCGAAGTAGTGCATGCCGCCGTCCACCGGAATCACCGCGCCTGTGATGTAGCCGGCCAGCGGCGAGGACAGGAAGGCCACCAGTGGCGCCACTTCCTCGGGTTCACCGAAGCGTCCGATCGGGATGTTGCTGGCGATGAACGCACGCCGGCTTTCCTCGGTGGGATGCAGGCGTTCCAGGATCTGCGCGCTGTTGATGCGCCCCGGTGCAATCGCATTCACCGTAATGCCCTGCCCGGCCACCTCCGACGACAGCCCCTTGCTCCACAGATGCAGCGCCGCCTTCGCCGCAGTGGCCGCGTTCACCGCACGCGGTTCCATCGAACCGCTGAAGTTGATCACCCGCCCCCATGCCTGCGCCTGCATGCCAGGCAACAGCGCCTGGGTCATCCGCCGCGCAGCGGAAAAGTTCAGGGCGATCGCTTCCTCCCAGACATCATCATCGGCATCGACGGTGGTCGGCCGGGAGCCACCTGCGGCGTTGACCAGGATGTCGACGCGTTGCAATGCGTCCCGGGATGCCTGCGCGATGTACCGGACGTCACCGGCCACGGTGACATCGCCGGCCACGATGACCGGTGCCACGCCGCCTTCGGCTTCGATCCGCGCCGCCAGCGCCTGCAGGGGTGCCCGCTGCCGTGACGTGATGGCAACGCGCACGCCCTGGGCCGCCAGCTGCCTGGCGACGGCGGCACCGATGCCGCTGGCCGCGCCCGTCACCAAAGCGGTACGGCCTGCAAGATTCAAGTCCATGGTGTTCTCCTGTCCGCATGGCCGGCCAATCCAGCCCTTGCACGACATGCTGTTTGATCACCCCTGATTGATAAACTCCGCGCAGGTTTCAGCATTCAACACCCGGGGTGTCAGATGAACCTGCTGGAAAGCATGCGGGTCTACGTGCTGATCGTGGACAAGGGCAGCCTCAGTGCGGCAGCTGCGGCGATGAACATCTCCGCGACGATGGCCGGCAAGCATCTGCGTGCATTGGAAGCACGGCTGGGCATGCAGCTGTTGAGCCGAACCACCCGGCGCCAGCACACGACCCCGTTCGGCCAGGATTACTACACGCGCTGCCGGGAGATCCTGCGCCTGGTGGACGAAACCGATGCGCAGGCGCAGCACCAGCACCTGGCACCGGCGGGCACGCTGCGCATCAGTGCACCAGTGATCTTCGGTACGCATGCGCTGGTACCGGCACTGGCCGAGTACATGGCGCGCCATCCGGATGTCCGGGTCGAAGCGACGCTGACCGATCGCGTGGTCGACCTTGCCGAAGAGGGCTTCGAAGCGGCGCTGCGGATCGGCACGCTGGCCGACAGCAGCGTGCTGGTGGCACGAGCCCTGGCCCCTTATCGCCTGATGATGTGCGCCTCGCCGGCGTATCTGGCCAGGCATGGCACGCCACACAGCGTGCATGCACTTGCCGGCCATCAATGCCTGTCGTTCGAACCGAGTGCACTTGCGCAGTGGCTGCAGGACGACGCTGGCGAGCTCGACCACGTGCCCGACGGCCGACTGCAGATCAACAATGGCGAAGCGCTGCGTTCGGCGGCGCTGCATGGCCTGGGCATCGTCCTGCAGTCGACGCTGCTGCTGGCAGCCGATGTCGAGGCTGGACGACTTGTGCAGCTGCTCCCAGGGCACGGCCAGGCCGGTCGGCCGATGCACGTGGTCTATGCGCACGACCGTTACCACTCCACCCGCCTGCGCAGCTTCCTCGACTTCCTGGTGGAACGATTCCCGCCGGTAGTCACCCCACCAGGCGATCGAAGCCGCCCATAAAAAAACCCCCTCCCCGCTGGGCAGCCAGGGAAGGGGGTTTCAGGATGCGGCTATCGGGAAGTACTTAGATCAGCGGCGCCGGGGTTGCCGGCAGAGCGACCGGAGCGGCCTTCTTCTTGCGGGCGGCCGGCTTGCGCTTGGCAACCTTCTTCGGGGCAGCCTTCTTGGTAGCCTTCTTCGCGGTCTTCTTTACTGCCTTCTTGGCGGTCTTCTTGACGGCCTTCTTGGCAGTCGCCTTCTTTGCGACCTTCTTGGCCGGCTTGCGGGCCGTAGCCTTCTTGGCAGTCTTCTTGGTGGCCTTCTTGGCCGCCTTCTTCGCGGTCTTCTTGACGGCCTTCTTGGCAGTGGACTTCTTGGCGACCTTCTTCGCCGCCTTCTTCACTGCCTTCTTCGCAGTGGTCTTCTTGGCGACCTTCTTCGCCGCCTTCTTCACTGCCTTCTTGGCAGTCGCCTTCTTCGCGACCTTCTTCACTGCCTTCTTGGCAGCGGCCTTCTTCGCGACCTTCTTCACCGCTTTCTTGGCGGCGGGCTTCTTCTTCGCAGCTTTCTTGGTTGCCATGGGATGGCTCCTCGTCAGTGATAGGGAGTTGAAACGCCCAGTTGGATCAAACCCGCGGATGCTGCGTGCGGGGACCGCCGGCGCGTCAGGCGCGCCGTTACGGATGCGGCGATGCCCGCCTCGATCGGCGGAGCGGACATCGGAACGGGAGGTGCCTTGCATTTCTCCGGGGGAAGCGGGGCCGTGTCCACCGTCATCAGGGTCGCGGTGGTCTTGAAGGGGCTGCTTCGCATCGGACGATTGATTCTGCGCACTCGGTTGGGCAGGCAAGGTCTGCTGAGGCGAAACCTAATCACGGTTTTTTTTACTGTCAACAACCCCCGCGAAAAATTTTCACATCCGCGCCTTTCCGAGCGCCGTCGGCGCCACTGCTCTACGCGGCCCGCGATGGCGGTTGAAGCATCGCGCAAGCGTGCTGCATGCACCGGCATCGATGCATACGTTGAACAAAAAACACTTGAAATAAGCACTCCGCGCATTTAGACACAGACTCGCAACGGCATCGCGCGTGCGACGTCGATGGTCACCGGCGCCGCCACCAACGCCAGCACAACGGCGCCGCAACAGGGGGCGAAAAGTTTTCACATCCGAGTGCGTCGGCGCGGGGCTGAAACGCGGATTTGCGCAAAACTGCGCACGCCCATCGGCACCGTTCGCCTGTCGGCTGATGCCACGCCGAGGGTGCGCAGCGAACCCCGCGTCATGAGTCCGGTGCAGTCGCCAAAACAAAAACGGCCACCCGAAGGTGGCCGTTCCAGAATCCGGAAACGACGACTCAGTGGTCTTCGTTCTCCAGGGCTTCGGCGTACGCGTCCGGATCCAGCAGCTCGTTGACCTCATCGGCGTTGGTCAGTTCGACCACGAACATCCAGCCTTCGCCGTAGGCATCTTCGTTGATGGTTTCCGGCTTGTCGGACAGGGCCGAGTTGACCTCGACGACCTTGCCGCTGATCGGGCTGTAGACGTCCGAGGCGGCCTTCACCGACTCGACGACGGCGATCTGCTCGCCGGCCTTGGCGTCGGCGCCGACTTCCGGCAGTTCGACGTAGACCAGGTCACCCAGCAGGCCCTGGGCGTGGTCGGAAATACCGACGGTGACGCGGCCATTGCCTTCGACACGGGCCCACTCATGGGACTTGAGGAACTTGAGGTCGCCGGGGATCTCGCTCATGGGACTGCTCCAGAGATATGCAGGGGTGGAAAAAACGGGGCTAGTGTAACCAACCGGCCGCCACTGCTGTCAGTGACGACCGGCACGTACGGATCAGGCGTCGGCGAGCACGCCGGGCTGCGCCTGGCCTTCCCGAACGAACGGGAACTTGACCACCCGCACCGGCACCTGACGGCCGCGGATGTCGACGGTGACCTCGCCGAGTTCACCGGCCGGCACGCGGGCGAAGGCGATGCCCTTGGCCAGCGTCGGCGAGAAGGTGCCGGACAGGATCTCGCCCTGGCCGCTGGCCGTGGTGACCGTCTGGCCATGGCGCAGCACGCCCTTCTCGTCCATCACCAGGCCGATCATCTGGCGCGCGGTGCCGGCGCTCTTCTGCGCCTCCAGCACGTCGCGGCCGATGAAGTCGCGGCCTTCGTCCAGCGACACGGTCCAGGCCAGCGCCGCTTCGTAGGGGCTGATCTCTTCGTCCATGTCCTGGCCGTACAGGTTCATGCCAGCTTCCAGGCGCAGGGTGTCGCGCGCGCCAAGGCCGGCCGGCTTCACGCCCGCCGCCAGCAGGCGGTTCCAGAAGGCGACCACGGCGTCCTGCGGAAGCAGGATCTCGAAACCATCTTCACCGGTGTAGCCGGTGCGCGCGACGAACAGCTCGACGCCGTCATCGGACTGCACCTGCAGGGCGGCGAAGCGACCCAGCTTGGTCAACGCTGCGCGGTCGGCTTCGCGGGCCAGGCCGATCACGATGTCGCGCGCCTGCGGGCCCTGCACGGCGAGGATGGCCAGGTCCGGGCGCTGCTCGACGGCGACGCCGAACGGCGCAGCCTGCTCGCGCAGCCAGGCCAGGTCCTTCTCGCGGGTAGAGGCATTGACCACCATGCGGAAGAAGTCGTCGCCCAGGTAGTAGACGATCAGGTCGTCGATGACGCCGCCGCGCGGATTCAGCATGCACGAGTACAGTGCCTTGCCGGTCACCTTCAGCTTGTCGACCGAGTTGGCCAGCAGGCGGCGCAGGAACGGCTTGACCTGGTCACCGCGCAGGTCGACCACCGTCATGTGGCTGACGTCGAACACGCCGGACTCACGGCGCACCAGATGGTGCTCGTCCAGCTGCGAGCCGTAGTGGATGGGCATGTCCCAACCCCCGAAATCGACCATCTTGGCGCCGAGGGCGCGGTGGGTATCGTTGAGCAGCGTCTTCTGGGTCATGACCGGGTCCGGCAGCAGAGGAAACAGGAAACCCCATTATCCCAGATCGGTCGCCCGCAGGCGTGCCGCAGCGCAGCGGTTCATGCAAGCGGAAGTGCAACCCGCCCCACCCTTTCCTCTGCCGGCGAGGCAATGCCCGCAAAGCGCCGCAGCCGCCCGCTACAGGCGCACCCGCCCACGCAGGATGTCGAGGAACATCACCAGTCACCCATGAACGAGTACAGCGGATGGCGGAACGTCGCCGGTCTGTTCTTCTCGAAGAAAAAATGGCCGACCCAGGCGAACCCGTAGCCGCAGAACAGGGCGCCGAGCAGGAACAGCGGCTGGCCGCGCAGCAAGGCAGTGGCGACCAGCAGCAGGACCCCGCAACTGCCGATGAAGTGCAGCCGCCGCGATACCGGGTGGCGGTGCTCGCTGAGATAGAACGGATAGAACTCGCGGAAGCTGGCGAAGCGGGACATGAGCAGGCTCGGGGAACCAGGGTCGCCCACATCATGCGCCATCGCTGACCTTGTAGAGCCGAGCCATGCTCGGCTTGCGCGCGCCAGCGCGGTCGGAAGGAGAGCAGCCGAGCATGGCTCGGCTCTACACCGATGAGGTGCGCGGCCCGAACATGATCACCGCCATGCCGGCCAGGCACAGCGCTGCGCCCAGCAGGTCCCAGCGGCTGGGACGAATGCCATCGACCAGCCACAGCCAGAACAGCGCGGTGCCGATGTAGACGCCACCGTAGGCGGCATAGACCCGTCCACTGGCAGTCGGGTGCAGGGTCAGCAGCCAGGCGAACAGGGCCAGGCTGGCCGCCGCCGCCGGCAGCAGCAGCCAGACGCTGCCTCCCTTGCGCAGCCACAACCATGGCAGGTAGCAGCCAACGATCTCGGCCAGCGCGGTCAGCAGGAACAGGCCAAGCGTTTTCACGCCTTCTCTGCTGCCTTGGCCTGCTGCCACAGTGCTTCCTGCGCATCCAGGTCCAGTTCGGCCAACGCCTCACCCTGTGCGTCGGCCTGCGCTTCCATCGCGCGGAAGCGACGCTCGAACTTGTGGTTGGCACCGCGCAGTGCAGCGCCCAGATCGATATCGGCATGACGCGCCAGGTTCGCGCAGACGAACAGCAGGTCGCCCAGTTCTTCCTGCAGGCGCGCCTTGTTGCCCGCGACATCGCCGCGTTCGAACTCCTCGCGCAGCTCCTGCAGCTCCTCGGCGGCCTTGTCCAGCACCGGCAGCGGACCCGGCCAGTCGAAACCGACCTTGGCTGCGCGCGACTGCAGCTTCACCGCCCGCTGCCATTCCGGCAGGCCGCGCGAGATACCGGCCAGTGCGGAGGTGTCCTGCTCGCCCTTGGCGGCACGCTCGGCGCGCTTGATCGCCTCCCAGTTGCGCGTCACCCCGTCGGCATCGTCCACGCTGACATCGGCGAACACGTGCGGGTGACGGCGCTGCATCTTGTCGCTGATCGCACGGGCGACCTCGGCGAAGGCAAACGCCCCCTGCTCCTCGGCCATGCGTGCGTGGAACACCACCTGCAGCAGCAGGTCGCCAAGCTCGTCGCAGAGATCGTCCAGGTCGCCGCGGTCGATCGCATCGGCGACCTCGTAGGCTTCTTCGATGGTGTAGGGGGCGATGGTCGCGAAGTTCTGCTCCAGATCCCACGGGCAGCCTCCCTGCGGGTCGCGCAGCCGCGCCATGATCGCCAGCAGGCGCTCCAGTTCGTTGCTTGCGGCGCTGCCAGTGGTGGGGGTGTCGTGCGCGCTCATGCGGCCTCCAGGATCAGTCGGACAACCAGTCGCGCCACGGCAGGCTGGTATCACCAAGGGCAATGAAATCGCCGTTCAACAGGGTCTCGCGGCGGTTGTAGCGGAACGGCTTGCCGGTCGCCGCCGACAGCACCGCGCCGCCGGCGGCATGCAGCACGCACTGGCCGGCGGCCGTATCCCATTCGGAGGTCGGGCCCAGCCGCGGATAGACATCCAGGCCGCCTTCGGCGATCCGGCAGAATTTCAGCGACGAGCCCTGCGCGATGGTCTCGATGCGGCCCATGCGCGCCAGCAGCGCCTCGGTTTCCGGCGAACGGTGCGAGCGGCTGGCGGCAACGCGCAGCGGAGCCGTGGCCGGTGTGCGGGTGCGCAGCACGGTGTCATGCAGGCCCTGCCGCCGATAGGCCAGTTCGCCGCGCATGGCATGCCAGACAATGCCGGTGACCGGCGCCAGCACCACGCCGAATGCCGGCGCGCCCTGGTAGATCAAGGCGATGTTGACGCTGAATTCGCCGTTGCGCTTGACGAACTCGCGGGTACCGTCGAGCGGATCCACCAGCCAGTAAGCGCCCCAATGGCGGCGATGCTCCCAGCCCACCTGCGCCGATTCCTCGGACAGGATCGGCAGGTCCGGTGTCAGCTGCTGCAGGCCCAGCTCAATGACCTGGTTGGCCGCCAGGTCGGCCGCGGTGACCGGGCTGTTGTCGTCCTTGATCTGGACCTCGAAGCCATCGGCATACACCTGCATGATGGCTTGGCCGGCCTGCTGGGCGATGGCGATGGCGGTCTCGCGCAGGTCCGTCGTCAGCTTGATCATCGCGTTCCCTGCAGCCACTGGCGGGCAATGAACAGCGCCGCCAGCGAGCGTCCCTCGGAGAAGTCCTCGCGCAACATCAGCTGGTCCAGTTCGGCCAGCTTCCACGGCACCACTTCCAGTTCTTCCGGCTCGTCGCCGGCCAGTTTTTCCGGGTACAGGTCGCGCGCCACCACCAGCCACGACTGGTGGCTCATGTAGGTCGGGGCCAGTGTCATCGCGCGCAGCACGTCGACCCGGCGCGCACCATAACCAGCCTCTTCCTTCAGTTCGCGGTCGGCAGCCTGCTCGGGGGTCTCGCCGGCGTCGATCCTGCCCTTCACCAGCCCCAGTTCGTAACGATGCATGCCGGCGGCGTATTCACGCACCAGCAGCACGGTTTCATCGTCGAGCATCGGCACCACCACCACCGCACCGTGGCCACGGCTGACCAGGCGCTCGAAACGGCGACGTTCACCGTTGGAGAACTCCAGGTCCAGATGCTGGCGCTGGAAGGGGCCGTTCTCCTCATCGGTGATCCGATGGATGATCGGCAAGCGACGGCCGGCACGGTCATCGTTCATGCGGAATCTCCGCGGCGACCGGCGGCTGCGCCGGGGCCGATAGAATGTGCAGGCAGCAACATGTTCATGAGCCCGAAATGCTAGCAGACCCGACCCCCTCCCCGCTGGCCCGCCACTGGCGGCAGCGCGACCTGCAGGTGCTGTGGCACCCGTGCACGCAGATGCGTGAGCATCCGGACACCCTGCCGCTGGTGCCGATCGCCCGTGGCGAAGGCGCGTGGCTGATCGACCACGACGGCCACCGCTACCTGGACGCCGTCAGCAGCTGGTGGACCAACCTGTTCGGTCATGCCGAACCGCGCATCGGCGGTGCCATTGCCACCCAGGCCACGCAGCTGGAACAGGTGATGCTGGCCGGCTTCAGCCATGAGCCGGCCATCACCCTGGCCGAACGCCTGCTGGCATTGGCACCACGCCAGCCCGGCCGCGAGCCGCTGGCCAAGGTGTTCTACGCCGACAACGGCTCGGCCGGCGTGGAAGTGGCGCTGAAGATGGCCTTCCAGTATTTCCAGAACCGTGGGGAGCCGCGGCGCACGCGTTTCATTGCACTGGAAAACGGCTACCACGGCGAGACCCTGGGCGCGCTGGCGCTGGGTGACATCCCGCTGTATCGCCGCGTCTATGCGCCGCTGCTGGCCGAAGCGCTGTTCGCGCCGTCGCCCGATGCCTACCTGGCCGAACCCGGCCAGAGCGCGGCCGACCGCGCGCGGCAGGCTGCCGACGGCCTGGCCACGCTGTTCGACCAGCATCCGGGCGAGATCTGCGCGGTGATCCTGGAACCACGCCTGCAGTGTGCCGGCGGCATGCGCATGCATGACCCGGTCTATCTGCAGCGCGTGCGCGAACTGTGCGATGCCCATGGCGCGTTCATGATCGCCGACGAGATCGCCACCGGCTTCGGCCGCACCGGCACCCTGTTCGCCTGCGAGCAGGCAGGGGTGATGCCGGACCTGATGTGCCTTTCCAAGGGCCTGACCGGTGGCTTCCTGCCGCTGGCCGCCGTGCTGGCCACGCAGGCGCTGTACGACGCCTTCCTCGACGACTCGCGCGAGCGCGCCTTCCTGCATTCGCACAGCTACACCGGCAATCCGCTGGCCTGCGCGGCGGCACTGGCGACGCTGGACATCTTCCGCGACGACGATGTGATCGCCCGCAACCGGGGCATCGCGTCGGTGATGGGCACGGTGGCGGCGCCATTTTCCGACCATCCGCACGTGGCCGACGTGCGCCAGGCCGGCATGGTGGTGGCGTTCGAGCTGTCGCGCGACGGCAACAGGCGCACGCCGTTCGACCCGGGCCTGCGGCTGGGCCTGCACGCTTACAAGGCCGCCCTCAAGCGCGGCGTGGTGCTGCGCCCGCTGGGCGACGTGCTGTACTGGATGCCACCCTATTGCGTGGATGACGAACAACTGGAGCTGCTGGCACACACCACGCTGGCGGCCATCGACGAGGCGATTGCATGCGCGTGACCCGCTGCCCCATCGACCTGGCGCTGCACAGCGGCCAGACCGTGACCCTGCCGGAAGAGACGGCCAACCACCTGGTGCGGGTGATGCGCCTGCGCGAGGGAGACACCTGCGTGCTGTTCAACGGCGACGGCCATGACTACAGCGCCACGCTGACCGTGGCCGGCAAGCGCGAAGTGCAGGTGCGCATCGATGCTGTGCAGGCCATCGATAATGAATCACCGCTGGCGATCACCCTGCTGCAGGGCATCGCCCGTGGCGAGAAGATGGACCTGATCCTGCAGAAGGCCACCGAACTGGGCGTGGCGGCGATCATTCCGGTCAACGCCGAGCGCACCGAGGTGAAGCTCGATGCCGCGCGCGCCGAGAAGCGCGTGGCGCACTGGAACAACGTGGTGACGTCGGCCTGCGGCCAGTCCGGGCGTGCGCGCATTCCGCAGGTGGGGCCTCCGCTGTCGCTGGCGCAGGCCGCGGCGGCGCTGCCGGCCGATACGCTGCGGCTGACCCTGGATCCGCGGGGCGCACATCGCCTGTCGACGCTGACGGCCGCTCCGGCAGGGGGCGTCGTGCTCGCGATCGGCCCGGAAGGGGGCTGGTCGCCGCGCGACCGCGACCAGCTGGCGGCGGCAGGGTTCCAGGGACTGCAGCTGGGCCCGCGGATCCTGCGCACGGAAACGGCCGGGCTGGCCGCGGTCGCGGCGTTGCAGGCGCGGTTGGGCGACCTGGGATAAGACAGGTTCGTGGTAGTGGGGGGGGGGGGGGGGGGGCGCCCCGGGCGCCCTGTTTTGGGGGCGGGGCCCCGCCCCTACCGCGCGGGGGGGTGGGGGCCGGCGCCCTAACACCGCCCCCACCCACCCCACCCCCGATGCTCCGCGGCCCCACTTCTCAAAACACCGAACCCCCCGGGATAGTGCGGGGCGGGGGGTTGTTTTTGTG
Organism: Stenotrophomonas maltophilia group sp. Smal12; assembly: GCF_037079935.1. Taxonomy (NCBI): domain Bacteria; kingdom Pseudomonadati; phylum Pseudomonadota; class Gammaproteobacteria; order Lysobacterales; family Lysobacteraceae; genus Stenotrophomonas; species Stenotrophomonas maltophilia group sp. Smal12. The sequence goes on from NZ_JBAWUK010000076.1 coordinate 13,869, forward strand.
CGTTCGCCCGCCCCCCCAGAGGCTCTCCCCCATATTAAT
>NZ_JBAWUK010000077.1:0-13545 GCF_037079935.1 Stenotrophomonas maltophilia group sp. Smal12
CGCCACCAACCCTGGGGGGGGGTCCCGTACAGATAGTCTTAAGGCTCGACGGTCGGGGTGAGGTTTCAAAATTACACCACCCGCCGAGGGGGGGGGGGGGTGGTGGGGGCCCCCCGGGGCCGGGGGGGCCGGGGGCGGGCGCCCCGGGGCGGGCTCGCGCCGGGGGGCTGGGACGGCGGGGGGGCGCCCGCCGCCCCCCCCCCCACTACCGCAGTGGTGGGCATGCCGAGGCGATGCACGGGGCGTCCGGAGATCATCAGGTCGTCGGCCAGCGGCCGGCACTACTCCTCCAGGCTGGCGTTCCAGAACCCCTGCAGGACGCCGGGCGTGGTCGCCAGCGTGGCCAATACCGCATCGAGTTCGCCCGCATCGACGGTGGTGGCATACAGCACCGCTTCGATCTCCACGTCGCGCTCGCCAAACGGGCGCTGGTCGACTGCGCGCACCGGGTACTGTGCCTGTTCAAGCAGCAGCAACAGCTGGTCCAGTACCTCGGCCTGCTGCTCGCGCTGGCAGACCACGTTGATCGCATAGGTCGCTTCGCTGAACGCTTCCGGCAGCGGCTGCCGCTGGATGCGGTTCACCACCGGCCGCAGCAGGGTGTTGGCGGCCAGCACGAACACCGCCGCCAGCACCGCTTCCGGCAGCAGCTTGATACCCGCGCATGCACCCACCGCCGCCGAGCCCCACAGGGTGGCGGCGGTGTTCAGGCCGGACACCTGCGCACCATCCTTCATGATCGCGCCGGCGCCCAGGAAGCCGACGCCGGAGATCACATAGGCCACCACATGCAGCGGCGACGGCGGGCCGCCGTACAGGTCATGGAAGCGCACCGCCAGATCGACGAACACCGCCGCTCCCACCGCCACCAGGGTGTTGGTGCGCAGGCCCGCGGTGCGTTGGCGCAGCTGCCGTTCCAGGCCGATGGCCGTGCCAAGCACGAACGCCACCGACAGGCTGATCAGCGAACTCAGGGTTGCGCCGGCGTTGAACGCCGGCAGGTTCGGATTGATGTCCATTGTGATTCTCCCTGGACAAGGCGGCGGGCGCTTACTGCCAGCCGTAGCGACGGATGTAGAAGCGCTTCAGCGCGGTGGTCAGCACCGCATAGCCGAACAGGATCGCCACCAGGAACGGCCAGTAGCCGGCCGGCAGGGCCTGCAGCTTGAAGTAGCCGGCCAGCGGGCTCATCGGCAGGGCCACGCCAATGGCCATGATCAGGCCGGTCATCAGCAGCAGGGGCGGCGCGGCGATGCTCTGCAGGAACGGCACCTTCGGCGTGCGGATCATGTGCACGATCAGGGTCTGGGTCAGCAGGCCGACAACGAACCAACCGGACTGGAACAGGCTCTGGTCGGCGGCGGTGCGTGCATCGAACACGTACCACATCAGCGCGAAGCAGGTCAGGTCGAAGATCGAGCTGATCGGCCCGAAGAACAGCATGAAGCGGCCGATGTCCGCCGGGTTCCACTTCAGCGGCCTGCGCACCAGCTCCTCGTCCACGTTGTCGAACGGGATGGCGATCTGCGAGATGTCGTACAGCAGGTTCTGCACCAGCAGCTGCAGCGGCAGCATCGGCAGGAACGGCAGGAAGGCCGAGGCCACCAGCACCGAGAAGACATTGCCGAAGTTGGAGCTGGCGGTCATGCGGATGTACTTCAGCATGTTGTTGAACGTGCGCCGGCCCTGGATGACGCCTTCCTCCAGAACCATCAGGTTCTTTTCCAGCAGGATGATGTCGGCGGCCTCCTTGGCGATGTCCACCGCACTGTCCACGCTGATGCCGATATCGGCTGCGCGCAGCGCCGGTGCATCGTTGATGCCGTCGCCGAGGAAGCCGACCACCTTGCCCTGTGCACGCAGCTCGCGCACCAGGCGCTCCTTGTGCAGCGGCGTCAGCCGGGCGAACACGCGATGGTGGTGCAGCGCCCGCGACAACGCGCCGTCATCCATGCGCTCGATCTGCGGCCCGGTCAGGATGGTGTCGGCATCCAGTCCCACCTGTGCGCACACACGCGCGGTCACCAGTTCGTTGTCGCCAGTGAAGACCTTGACCTCGACGCCGTGTGCGGCCAGCGCCTGCAGCGCCTGCGCGGCCGATTCCTTCGGCGGGTCCAGGAACGCCACGTAGCCGACCAGGGTCAACCCGCACTCGTCGGCCTGCGAGTAGGTGGTCTGGCTGGCTGCGGTCTCCTTCATCGCCACCGCCACCACGCGCAGGCCCTGTTCGTTCAGTTCCTCGGTGGTCTGCCGCACCCGCGCCAGGCGGCGCTCGTCCAGCGGCATGTCCTGGCCGTTCTCGCGCACGGTGCTGCACACCGCCAGCATCTCTTCCACGGCTCCCTTGCAGATCAGCTCATGGTGGTCCTCGCGCTCGGAGACCACCACCGACATGCGGCGGCGCTCGAAGTCGAACGGGATCTCATCCACCTTGTGGTAGTCCTGCGACAGCCGCAACGAACTCTGCAGCTCCACGTGTTCCAGCACTGCGCGGTCCAGCAGGTTGATCAGCCCGGTCTGGAAGTGACTGTTGAGGTAAGCGAACTTCAGTACGTCTTCCGAATCGTGGCCGAACACATCGGTGTGGCGCTCCAGCGCGATCCTGTCCTGGGTGAGGGTGCCGGTCTTGTCGGTGCACAGCACTTCCATCGCGCCGAAGTTCTGGATGGCATCCAGGCGCTTGACGATTACCTTGCGCCGCGACAGCAGCACCGCGCCCTTGGCCAGGGTGGAAGTGACGATCATCGGCAGCATTTCCGGCGTCAGGCCCACCGCCACCGACAGCGCGAACAGGAACGCCTCGGTCCAGTCGCCCTTGGTCCAGCCGTTGATCAGCAGCACGAATGGCACCATCACCAGCGCGAAGCGGATCAGCAGCCAGCTGACACTGTTGACGCCGGCCTGGAATGCGGTGGGCGCACGGTCGCTGGCGGTGCTGCGCTGGGCCAGCGTGCCGAAGTAGGTGCGGTTACCGGTGGCCAGCACGATGGCGGTGGCCGTACCGGACACCACGTTGGTACCCATGAACAGCAGGTTGTGCTGTTCCAGCAGGCCGGCCAGGCCATCGCCCGGGTGCGCGAACTTCTCCACCGGCAGCGATTCGCCGGTCATCGCCGCCTGCGCCACGAACAGGTCCTTGGCATTCAGCACGCGGCAATCGGCCGGAATCATGTCGCCTGCCGACAGCACGATGTGGTCGCCGGGCACCAGTTCACGGATCGGCAGGTCCAGCAGGCGTGCAGGGCGACGGCTGTGCAGGCGCGCGCCGAAGTACTGGTCTGCCACATCCGCAGCCTCGGTGCCGGGATTGCGGCGCAGCACGCGCGCAGTGTTGCCGACCAGTGCCTTCAGCCGCTCGGCCGCTCGGTTCGAACGACCCTCCTGCACGAAGCGGATCAGCGTGGACAGCAGCACCATCGCACCGATGACGATCGTCGCCTTGATGTCCTCGGTCAGCCAGGATACCGCCGCCAGCACGGTCAGCAGCAGGTTGAACGGATTGCGGTAGCACTGCCACAGGTGGCGGCACCACGGCAGCGGCTTCTCGTGATCCACCTCGTTGGGGCCGAGCGTGGCCAGTCGCTCCTCGGCCTCGTGCGGGCTGAGGCCATCGGCATGTGATTCCAGCGTGGTCAGCAGCTCGGCTTCGTCCTGCTGGGCGAGGGTGACCAGGCCGGTGGTGAGCGCGAACGGCGCGGCCTCGGCGCTGCCAGGGCCGAAGCCGGCTTCGGGCATCGCACGGCGGCGGAACAGGTTGCCTGCGCGGCGGCTGCGCAGGAAGGCGTTGAACCAGGCGTTGAGCAGGCTCATGGGACGCTCCTCGAATGTCAGAGCCGGCCGCAGCCGGAACACGAACGGAATGGGTGAGGCAGGTCAGGCGTGGCGCATGGCCAGCACCGCTGGCGACCACGGCTGCATGCGCAGGCGCTGGCTGCCACCGATGCACAGTGGCTTCATCGCGTCGCGCAGGGGATAGGGCAGGTGGCGCAGCACATTGATGCGCTCGCTGATCGGGAGCAGCGACAGCGCGTCGGCCACAACGCGTGGCGAACCGAGCGACAGCGAACGGGCAAACATGATCGGGCCGTACTGCAGCAGCTGGCTGCGCAGGGCGGCAACATCGCGCTCGCCGATCAGGCGACGCAGGGTGATGTAGAGGATCTTGTAGGACATGGGGGCGATCTCCAGGCAGGCGGCGCCTGGCGGTCCCCCGTCACTCAGGCAGGCAGGGACCGGCGGCCAGGCGCCAGGAACAGGCAGCAATCAGGCATACGGGTCGCGGTGCGCCCGGAAGGGTCGGGGTCCATCTGCGTCTCCATGAGGGGAGGGGGCCGGCCAGGGTTGCCCTGCCCAGTGGTGCTATTGTCCGCGCCTGAACGGGACAGTCCTAGAGGTCCGTGGGTTAGCCCGGCTATACCTTGGTATAGCCGGGCATGCACAGCGCCAATCGGGGGTTCGGTGATGGATCAATGCGAAGCGCTGGTCTGCTTGCACACGTCGTACTCGCCGCGGCTCAGCGTCTTGTTGCGGTCGGTATCGCAGGCATGCAGGCGCTCGGCCCAGTCCGGTGCCACCGCATCGACTTCCGCCAGGGTGACGATGCCGTCCTTGTCCTTGTCCAACGATTCATACGGCGGTATCAGCTTCACTTCGGTGACGTCCTCGTCGGCGGTGGCCCTGCTCGCCTCCTGGGTCCTGGAACAGGCGCCCAGCAGCAAGGCCGCAGAAAGCGAGAGTACAATCGGAAGGTAGCGACAAGCGATCATGGCGTGCTCCTGAAGAAAAGGCGGACGACCGGTGCGGTGGTCACGGCCGGATCTTCTGCGGGAGGCTGTAAGCGGGCTGCGAAGAATGGGGCCCGTCGACCATTGCCGGTGGGCCGCCATTCACCGGGCCGCGCAGAGGCGATTGCGCGCGGAGGCCTTGGGGGCGGTGGCTCGACGGAGACGCCTCGGTAGAGTTAACTGCTAGTGCAGCGCGGGGCCTTCAGCTTCCTGCCAAGAGCAGTCGACTAACAGTCCACTCTACCCTCGAACGGCAGGAAGCCGGCCAGCGGCCGGCACTCCCGTCTGCTTCAGAAGCGGTCTGCAAAGGCGTCGGTGGCTCGCACCAGCGCATCCACCGTGGCCGGCTCGTTGGCGCTGTGGCCGGAGGTCACCATCTCCAGCCGCGCCTCCGGCCAGGCCTTGGCCAGGTCCCACGCGCTGCGCGGTGGGCAGATGATGTCGTAGCGGCCCTGCACGATCACGCAGGGCAGATGGCGGATGCGATCGATGTTGCGCAGCAGCTGGTCGGGTTCCAGGAAGATGCCGTTGCGGAAGTAGTGCGCCTCGATGCGGGCCTTGGCCAACGTATCCAGCGGATCATCGGTGGATTGAGCGTCGACGTCGTGCTGCAGGGTTGCCGCGTTGTCTTCCCAGCCCAGCCAGGCCTGCGCGGCTTCGATGCGCGTCGCCTCATCCGGGCCGTTCATGCGCGCCCAGTAGGCGGCGATCATATCGCCACGCTCGGCTTCCGGGATGTAAGCCTCATAACGGTCCCAGCGCTCCGGAAAGATCCAGCGCGCACCGCCATCGGCCTCGGCGAACCAGCGATTCTCCATTTCGCGTCCGAGGAATACGCCGCGCACGATCAGGCCGGTGGCGCGCTCGGGATGCGCCTGGGCATAGGCCAGAGACAGGGTCGATCCCCAGGAGCCGCCATAGACCAGCCAACGCTCGATGCCCAGGTGCTCGCGCACCTTCTCGATGTCGGCCACCAGGTCCTGCGTGGTGTTGTCGCGCAGCTCGCCGAACGGTGTGGAGCGGCCGCTGCCACGCTGGTCGATCAACACGATGCGGTAGCGTGCCGGATCGAAGAAGCGGCGATGGGTGGGCGAGATACCGGCGCCCGGGCCGCCGTGCAGGTACACCACCGGAATGCCGTCCGGTGTGCCGCACTCTTCGACATGCAGCGTGTGCAGATCGCTCACCGGTAGGGTGAACTCGCGGTAGGGTTCGATGGCGGGGTACAGGGTGCGCATGGCGGGTGTCTCACAAGCAGGGGCGGCCAGCATAGCGCCGCCACCTGCGGGCTGCAGCGACGGGCTCCTGCGCGGCGCTGGAAATGGGCTGGCCGATGCGCATAAGCTTCCGCGATGCAAGCGACCACGACCGGGACGTCAACCTTCAACTTCACCCTTGGCAGCGGTGCGCGCGAGCTGTTGAAGTGGATCGCACTGCTGGCCATGACCGGTGATCACGTGGCCAAGGTGGCCTTCGGCGGCTACGTGCCGGTGGTCAGCGAACTGGGGCGTATTGCCTTCCCGCTGTTCGCGCTGGTGATGGCCTGCAACCTGGCCCAGCCCGGGGCCGACCTGCGCAAATCGATACGCCGGCTCGTGCTTTGGGGGTTGATCGCCCAGCCAGTGCACGCATTCGCGTTTGGTTCCTGGCTGCCGCTCAACATCCTGCTTACTTTCACTCTGGCGGCCGTGGCCGTTCATGCGCTGGCGAACCATCGGCCCGTTCTGCTGTTGCTGGCTGCCGGCGTGCTGCCGATGTTCGTGGATTACCAGTGGGCGGGTGTCGGCTGCGTGCTGCTGGGATGGATCGCGTTCCGGCATCGCGCGTGGTGGCTGTTGCTGGTCGGGCTCGCAGCGGTGTGCTGGGCGAACCACAACGGCTGGGCGCTGCTGGCCGTTCCGGTGGTGCTGCTGGCCGCGCGGGTGAATTGGCCACTGCCGCGCTGGCGGTGGGTGTTCTACGGGTACTACGTGGGACATCTGGCGGTGCTGGCGTTGATTGCCTATCTGCTTGCGTAATGTCGCAACTGGCGCGTCGCCTGTCTTGAATGCCGGATGCGGTCAAGGAATGCGCGGTGCCGATGCGGGTGAAGCATGCCGCCATCGGCATGGTGCAAGTTGTTGAATCTTCGGCTCGATTGTCGATATGCGACAATGCTGCCACTGCGTGAACGTTGCTGTCTTTGCACGTGGGTTGTTGGCGCCTGCCACCCCGCCGTGCACATGATGGATTGCCGCCGGAAAAGGGTGGCCGGGTGTGGAAACCCGTTTAGCTATGCGTTGTTTACGCTTGCCAGCCGGCGTCGCCTTGCGCGGCGCCGGCTGGCATTCCGTTCGCGTTCCATGGCGGGCGGTACGTGGGGTGCGCGCAAGCGAACCCACCGGGTAATGACGCTTAGCTACCGGTTTCCACACACGTACCGTCCGCCGCCTTTGTTAAGGGCGGTGGTCCCGCATGCCTTGCACGGAAACCTGCCATGGACCGTTCGGACATTCCCCCTCTGCGCACCCAGTACGCCCCGGCCAACGCCGATGAGGGCGAAGAAGTGCGCGCGAAGCCCGACCCCAACAACCTCATCGCGCTGCTGCACCAGATCGGTCTGGGCGTGGCCGCCGACGGCCAGCCCTGGCCCGAGCGCCACCAGCTGCCAGTCCGCTGCCTGGCCCTGGCCGACAGCGACGGCGCGTTGGCGGGGCTGCGCATCGTCAACGATCCTGCTGTCCGCCGAGCGCGCCCGCCAGAATGGCGGCCCGGAACACTACGTGGGCGACCGCGTGATGGAAGGGCTGATGTTGGCCGCGCTGGCGCTGACCAATCACGCCATCTTCCGCCTGCATCCCGAGTAGAGCCACGCCATGCGTGGATGCTGTTGGCGTGGAGCCGAGCGTGGGCTCGGCTCTACAGGATATTTGCATCCTGCCTGGATGCCGTTGGCGGATGGCCCCGCGTTCTGTAGCGCCGAGCCTACGCTCGGCTCACCGGACGGAACCGGGCCGAGCATGGATCGGCTCTACAGGGGTTCCACGCCGGCTCAGAAATCCATCGTCGCCGAGAACAACACCGTTCTCGGCGCTCCCAGCGCCAGACTGGAAAGCAACGGCATGCCCCAATACGCCTTGTTGGTCACGTTGTTCACTGTGGCGCGCAACGCCAGCGGCCTGCCGGCCAGTGTGGCGCTGTAGCGCGCCCCCAGATCGAACAACGTGCGCCCCGGCACTGACAGATGGTTGTCGGCACTGATGTACTGCTTCGACATGGCCGTGGCATTGCCGGTCAGGGTCAGGCCTTCCAGCGCGGGCACATCCCATTCCACACCGAGTTTGGCCTGCCGCTGCGCAATTGCTGTGGCCATGCGTCCTTCATTCACACCACCGGCGGTGCGGGTCAGTTTCGGCTGCACATAGGCCACGCCGCCCAGCAGGCGCACGCCGTCCAGCGGCGCACCGAAGAAGCCCCATTCCACACCGCGGTTCCGCTGTTCGCCGCCGAACGAGAAGATATTCGTGACCGGGTCGGTGTAGCTGCTGGGCCGCTTGATTTCATACAGGCTGAAGGTGTGCGCGAAGCGGCCCAGGTCCAGCTTCAGGCCCAGCTCCTTCTGCTTGGTGCGGAACGGCGCGAATACATCGCCGGCATTGGCGGCGGTCATCGGCGCGGTGGCGCCCTGGCTGAGGCCCTCGATGTAGTTGGTGTAGAGGGAGATCGTGTCGGTGGCTTTCACCAGCAGCGCCGCTGCTGGCGTGGTGGCGCTCTCGTCGTAGCGTGAGGTGCGTGCACCCGTGGCGACGTTGAAGGTCTCGCTGACCACCTGCTGGCGGCGCACGCCCAGGGTCAACTGCACGCGTTCATCGGCGAAGGACAGGGTATCAGCGAAGCCGAGGCTGTCCAGCCGCAGTTCGGTATGCGAGATGTGCGGCGCTACGAACGGCGCGGCCGGGCCCCACACCGGGTTGTAGAGGTTGGTGGTCCAGTCCCAGCCCGGCACGCTGCGGCGGCCGTAGTCGTTCTGGGTGTGCTGGTAGTGGGTCACGTTGGCAGCCCACTGGTGGCCGACCCTGCCGGTCCGGAACGAACCGCGCAGGCCGGCATCGCCGGACTGCTTCCTGATATCGAAGGCGAGCTGGCCGATCACCGTGGTGAAGTCGCCGGCCGGGTTGAGGATCTGCGCGCTGATCGAACCGTTGTAGCGGTAGTCGGTCCTGCTGGTGCCGTAGGCCAGGTAGGCCATCAGGGTATCGTTGATGTCCAGTTCGCCGCGCAGCATCGCGCCCTTGTCCTGGCTGTCCACGTAGGCCCAGTCCGGGTTGATCAGCGTATCGCCACGCGGCGGCCGCGGAATGGCGACGCCGGGTGCCAGGCCGACGCCACGTGCGGGGCCGTCAACACGGTCATCGGCGCTGTACAGATCGGCCGACAGCCGCGCACGTTCGCCGCGCCAGTCCAGTGCCAGCGAACCGAGCTGGACCTTCTTGCGCTGCTTGCCCACGGCGCCATCGCCATCACGGTACGCGCCGTTGAAGCGGATGCCGAACTGCCTGTCGGCGCCGAGCCGACGGCCTATGTCCACATGGGTGCCGAACTGCGCGTCGGAGGCGAAGTTGGCGCTGACCCGCAACAGCGGCTGCTGGCCGGCGCGCTTGGGCACGAGGTTGACGCTGCCACCGACCGAACCACCCGGCGGCATGCCATTGAGCAGCGCGGAGGGGCCCTTCAGTACCTCGATGCGTTCGAACATTTCCGGCGAGGTGCGGTAGTAGGGCGCCATGCCACTCAGCCCGTTGAAGGTGGTGTCGCTGGTGCTGGAGGCGAAGCCGCGGATTGCGTAGTTCTCGCTCCAGGAACCGGTGACGCCGTTGCTGAACACCGTGGGGTCGGTGGCGGCGATGACGTCGGTCAGGTCCTTGGCCTGGCGGTCGCGGATGAAGGACTCGGTGTAGCTGACCGTACTGAACGGCGTATCCATGAAGTCCTTGTCGCCGAGCAGGCCGATACGGCCGCCGGCGGCCACCTGGCCGCCGGCATAGTCGCCGGTCACGCGGCGCTGTTCCTGTACCTGCACCGAGGGCAGGGTGGACGGCGCGGTTTCGGCCAGCGCGGCACACGATGCCATCAGGCCAAGCGCGAGCGCCGATGCGCGGTAGCGCCGGGCCAGGCCGTGTGGAAGTGGCTGGCTGCAGGACACGGCGGCAGCTTGGTTCTGTGAAGAGGAGAAGGGGGATACGGTCATACCAGGGTCCTGTGAATCGCGAGGGCGAGCGCGCCTGGCGCGCGGCCATCGGCAAGCACGGGGGAGGGCGCAGCGCGGGGTTGTCGGCTGGGTGGGGACCTGGCGGGAAGTGAGCCACGGGCTCGATCCGGACGGCGCCATAATTGCGAACCAGACGCATTCCGAATTAGTTGAGTAAATTAAACTAAAGAGACCAAAGCGGACAAGAGGGTCCCTTTGCTGGCACCCTCGGCAGGGTATGAACACGCAACGCGAAACCACGGTGCCGCCGCGCGGCCGTCCACCGACCATCACCCCCGAGCGCCTGGCCGACATCGGCATCCGCCTGGGTCTGCCCAACCTGACCATGGCCAATGTGGCCGCCGAGCTCGCGGTCACCCAAGCGGCGCTGTACAAGCGCGTTGCGAACCTGGAGGCGTTGAAGCGGCTGGTGGCCGAAGCCGTGTTCCAGCGCTGGCAGATTCCGCGCGCGTCGGCCGATGCGGCGGGCGGCCTGCAGGGCTATCTGATGGTGTTCGTGGAATCGTTGTGCGAGGTGGTGAAGGCGCATCCCGGGTTGCCGCCATACCTGCTGCGGCGCACGGTGGCGACCGCGCCGATGCTGGAAAAGATTGCCTCGCACCAGGCGCACGTGGCCGAAGTGTTCGGCCTGCCGATGGACAAGGCGCGCTGGCTGCTGGCCACGATCGCGTTCTACTGCATCGCCGGCGCCGACACCATCTACGCGATTGCGGATGACGAAGAGGGCCAGGTGATCACCGAGTTCAAGCAGGGCATGCAGGCGCTCGTGATCGGGTCGTTGCAGTTGTTGGATGCGGACGGCGATCTGTAGCGTTGGTCGTGCCTGTTGGCCCTACGGGCGGGCACATCTGGGACCTGTCCTATGTGTGGCCAGGTGTGCCCGGTCTAGCCTAGGGCTCCGAGTCCTTCCATCACCTTCCGGAGCCCTTATGGATGCCACCCTCCGCGCGTCGTGGTCCCAGCGAATGCTGGCGTGGCTGAAGAAGGAGGCCGCGCCGCTGCTGATGCTGCTGGGCCTGTTCTTCGTTGCACGCGACACCCTGGCCAACCATTACGTCGTGCCGAGTGGTTCAATGCAGCCCGCCTTGCAGCCGGGTGACCGCGTCGTTGTCGATATGCGCGCGTACGGCCTGCGCCTGCCTTTCAGCGGGCTGAAGCTGATGGGCGCCACCGTGCCGCAACGCGGCGAGGTGGTGGTGTTCGCTTCGCCGGCCGATGGCGTGCGCATGATCAAGCGCGTGGTGGCCGTGGCCGGCGACCGCGTGCGTCTGCAGGATGGGCGCCTGAGCGTCAATGGACGCCCCCTCCAGATGACCTATGCGAGCGGCGTGGAACGGTTTGGCAAGCGGCACGCCTGGCTCGACCTGACGCATGGCGGAGGCCCGGACATTGCCGATGTGCAGGTACCCTCCGGCAAGGTACTGGTGCTGGGTGATCACCGTGGCAACAGCCTGGACGGCCGCTTCTTCGGATGGGTCGATGCGGACCGGATTTATGGCCGCGCGATGGCGGTGTACTACCGCCGGGGTGAGGGCGTGGTCTGGCAGCGCCTGTAGTTGGATCCGGTGAAGGGTCCGGGTGCGATGAGCGCTAGCCCTCGGGGGAATTGCCGTGATCCCATCCACGCATGGCGTGGATCTACAATGCAGCCATGCCTGCCACGCCTACCCTTGAAGATCTGCGCCGCTACGCGGTGGCGCGCACCCTGTTCAAGCCGACCACGCTGTTGACCGCGATCCGGCGGCTGGGCTTCGTGCAGGCCGACCCGATCCGGGCACCGGCACGCGCGCAGGATCTGACCCTGCGGCACCGGGTGAAGGACTACCGCGCGGGTGATCTTGAACGTCGTTATGCGCGCTTGCCGGTGGAAGAGGACTGCCTGGTGAACTACGGCTTCCTGCCGCGCGAGCATCTGGCGCTGATGCACCCGCGCGTGTCCAAGCGCGAGTGGGACGCCGAGACCCATCGCCGCGCGGCCGACGTGCTGGCGTTCGTGCGCGAGCGCGGCAGCGTGCACCCCCGCGAGGTCGACCAGGCGTTTGCGCATGGGCGGGTGACCAACTACTGGGGCGGCACCAGCAATGCCAGCACCCACCTGCTCGATGGCATGCACTACCGCGGAATGCTGCGCGTGGCGCGGCGTGACAACGGCACCCGTATCTACGCCGTGGCCGAGCATGCCGAGGCGGATGCCAGCGAGCAGTCGCAGGTCGAACGCGCGACCGCCCTGATTGATCTGGTGGTGCGCAAGTACGCGCCGCTGCCATCGGCCAGCCTGACCTACCTGGTGCGCCTGCTGGGCTATGGTGCACCGCATCTGGCCGAGCAGACCCGCAAGGCATTGGCGCTGGCCAAGCAGCAGCTGGCCAGCTGCTCGCTGGAGGGCACCACCTGGTACTGGCCGGCAGACGAGAATCCACGCTCGCGCAGGCACGCGCCAGACGATCAGGTGCGCCTGCTGGCGCCGTTCGACCCGGTGGTGTGGGACCGCCGCCGTTTCGAGTTGCTGTGGGATTGGGTCTATAAGTTCGAGGCCTACACACCTGCGCCAAAGCGCCAGTATGGGTACTACGCACTGCCGGTGCTGTGGCATGACCAGGTGGTGGGCTGGGCCAACCTGAGCGTGTGCGGCGGTGAGTTGGTGCCGAACGTGGGTTATGCCGGAAAGTCGCTGGCCCGCGACAAGGCATTTCGTGGCGCGCTGGACGACGAGTTGCAGCGCATGGCGGAGTTCCTGTAGCGCCAAGCGGCGCATGGGTACCTATCTGGTGCTGGCCGCGTTGGTGTGTTCGTCTGTGATCGGGCTGGGCTTTGGCTACTTTCCGGCGCGCAGCGCCGCGCAGCTGGACCCGATCCAGGCATTGGCGGCGGAGTAGGGTTGCACCCGCTGTGGCACCCGTAGAGCCGAGCCAATGCTCGGCTGCTCTCCGTTCAGGTCGCGCTGCACCGAGCGCTGCGCGCAGCAAGCCGAGCATGGGCTCGGCTCTACAGCTACTCAGCGCACCTTGCCTTTGATTGGCACGCTTCCCGGCAGCTGGGAATAGCCGCTGTCACCCCAGTGGCGGGTGATGCGCTGGAAGAACAAGGAGTTCGGCACGCGCAGCAGGCAACCGCGCGCGCCTTCGCCACGATCACTCAGCGTGGTGTAGATCAGGTTGATGTCCACCACCTGACCGCACAAGCCCGGCTTGTCCACGCTTTCCAGCACCTCGATGGTGTCATTGATGCGGAACGGGCGCGTGGCGACGATCAGGAATGAACAGAACAGGTTGGACAACACGCTCCATGCAGCAAAGAACGCCACCGCACCGACCGCCATGAACCCGGTCAGCGCGGTCCACAGCACCGAGCGCGACACGCCCAGTTGCTCCAGTATCAGCAGCGCAGCTGGACCGGCCAGAGTTCTGTAGACACTCAGTTGCCGCTCTGCGCGTAGCGCCTTTCAAACTCTACCGGTGACACGCCGCCAGCGGAACCATGCCGGCGGATCGGGTTGTAGAACATCTCGATGTA
>NZ_JBAWUK010000078.1:0-13468 GCF_037079935.1 Stenotrophomonas maltophilia group sp. Smal12
CATGACCATGGTGATCACTCCTGAAATCCCCCGAGCAAAAGATGCTCAGGATGTGGGCTTCAGGTGGGTCAGTTTTACCCGCGCATCACCGCCGAAAGTGGGTCAGTTCTGGATGCGCGCCAACAGCCCGACAGATGGAAGCCCTGCGCGCCCAGTTCCTGGCCAATGCGCTGGGCCTGCCGCTGCCGTATTTCTACGCCACGTCGGATTTTCTGGCAGAGGTGAGTTGCTGGTGTCTAAGCTGCCCGATGAGCGCCAGCAGGAAGCGATGGCCGCGTTGAAGGCCATCGCTGGAAAGGTTTAAGCCCGTTCCTTGGTTCGGTTGCTGGGCTTGCTGTCAGGCAGCTCAGTCAACAGGGGGCGCAAGGCGTCCAAGTTGAGCGCATAGGCCAGCATCGACAGGCCGGGAGACTTGCCGGCACCGTGCAGTTTCTCGGCGGCGGTGAATTCCCGGCTGTAAGTCGCATGGTGTTCGTCGTCCAGTTCGTGGCCGACGATTTGGGCCCTCATTTCCGAGGCGACGCCAGCGGTCTGCATCTCTTGGATGACGCTCTTGCGCAGGCTGTGGAAGCCGCGTTTGGCTTTCGGCCAATCGGCAGACAGCTTGCCCATGTAGTAGCCGAACGCTTTGGAAATCCAGTTACCGGGCCCGTTCTTGGCGTTGGTGGCGGCTTGCGGGAACAAGCGGGTATCGCCACGGTCCCGCAGCCGCTGCACGTAGTTGAGGAAGCCTAGCGCCAGCAGGTCGGCGTGGATGGGCACCACCCGTTTGGAGACATCGCTTTTAAGCCGCTGGTTCTCGCCTTCGTCGGTCACGTGGAGGACGGGCACGCCGTCGGCCTCTGCCACGTCCGTCAGCAGTAGTTGCCCGACTTCGCCGGCCCGGCCGCCGGTGTAAAGGCCCAGCAGGGCGGCCCAGCGTGTGCCGGGGGAAAGCCTGGCGACCTGCTCGGGCGCGTAGAGAGTGTGGATCTGGGGCAGGGTGAAGGCCTTGAAGCCCAGCTTTTTCCGCTGGCGCTTTTCCTTGGCCGTGTAACGCACGTGACCCTTGGCCGGGTTGTCCACGGTCGGGAAGTGGCCGGATTTGGTGGCCCAATCGAAGAAGCCGCCCGCACCGCCCAGGTAGGACTGTTTGTTGTAGATGGAGGGCGTGCTGTTGCCCTTGTCGCGCAAGTGTTGATAGAAGCGCGCCATGTCAGGCCGGCCGATGGTGTGCACCTGGTGGTTGCTGCCGATGTAGTCCACCAGCATGTTGATGGCCGTGCCCTTGATGGTCAGGGTCTTGGGGCTGGTGAACGCCTCAAGGCTTTTCAGCCATGCGTCGCGCGCCTTGCCCATGGAAATGGCTTCGGCCACAGTAGCGGCCGGAGCCGTTGGCGCAGGTGCAGCAGGTGCCGGAGAGGGGGCAGGGGGCTCGTAGCCGTCCAGCATGGCCATGAGCGGGTCCTTTTCATACATCGCTGCCAGTTCGGCATTGCGACCGCGTGGGGCCGTGGCTTGGCGGTAAAGCCGGACGTCGTCGTCGTTGTCCAGTTGCCAGCGCTCGACGATGGAGCCATCGGCGCGTTGCGTGCGTTCCAGCGTGAGTTCCGGCAGACGGCTTTTGCTCAAGCGTGCAATCAACGCGTCCACGTCGTCCTTGCTCATCCCTGTGTCCTGTATGGCGGTGAAAGCCGCAGCATAGCGGGCGGACAGCTCCAACGCGGCCAACCGTGCGGCCAGCAGGTCAGCGCCCAGCGAACGCTTGAGGAAAGCGCGTCCAACCCTTTCACGCAATGCAGAGGGAACGCGGATGCGGAAGAGGTAACGGCCTGACGCGGCCTGCGTAAGGTAGTGAGGAAGTGCCATCGGAGTTGTGCCCCGATTTGTGCCCTGCCCGCGATCTTTTAGCCAACAAAAAACCCCTGTAAAAACAGGGGCTTATGTAATGCTGGCGGAGAGAGGAACTGCTCGGGCGATGCCCAACGGGGCCCAGCCGATCTCAACCTTTGAAAATTTTAGCACGAGGTTCAGCAACTTAGCTACAGCTGCGTACCAATCGACCCCAACGACACCTAAAGGAAGCAAACATCAAATGGCATACTCGATGGCATACCGGAAACAGGGGGGCCGAGGAAGGACATGGGATTGATCACGGATGCAAAGGCTCGCAGCCTGAGCCCTGGCGGTCAGGCTGTCCCGCACGGAGGCATAACTGGCCTGACGCTGCATCCGTCGCCCTCACAGAAGGGGCAGGGTAAGTGGGTGCTGCGGTACGTCAGTCCTGCCACGGGCAAGCGACGCAACGCCGGCTTGGGTGCCTACCCCGAAGTTGGGATTGCTCTGGTGGGTAAACTGGCGCGAGAAATGCGCGAGCAGATCGCGAGTGGGCAGGATCCGTTGGAGGTTAAGGCGGCTGACCACGCTAAGCCGAAGACACCGACCTTTCAGGAAGCAGCGGAGCTACTCCACGCGGAACTAAAGCCCGGGTGGAAGAATCCCAAGCACGCACAGCAGTGGCTTAATACGCTGACTGAGTACGCGTTTCCACGGATTGGCTCCCTTTCCATCGACCAGTTGCAACCGCGGCACGTTGCGGATGTCCTCCGCCCCATCTGGCTCGACAAGGCAGAGACGGCAAGTCGCGTGAAGCAACGGCTACACGCGGTAATGGCGTGGGGTTGGGCGCACGGATTTAACCAAGCCAACCCGGTCGATGTCGTAACACATCTGCTTCCGCTGCAGCCGGGAAAGTCTGTCCGGCAGGAGCATCAGCCAGCAATGCCCTGGGCGAAGCTTCCATCGTTCGTGAAAGCAGAACTTGCAGGAGCTGGCGAGTACGAAGTCACGCGAAATGCTTTGCTGTTCCTGATCCTGAATGTCAGTCGTTCCGGCGAGGTGCGCGGGATGACGTGGGCGGAAGTGAACCTTCGCGCGAAGCTGTGGACGATTCCTGCTGCTCGCATGAAGGCCAAACAGCCTCATCGAGTGCCATTGTCGGAACAGTCCGTCAAGCTGCTCAGGCGCCAGGAAGGCCATCACGACGAACTTGTCTTTCCCTCTGTGCAGGCTCGTTCGGTCATGTCGGACATGACGCTCACAGCCTTGTTGCGGAGAGCGAACGCACCGAGCGACACGCCTGGGCGTATTGCGACCGCCCACGGGTTCCGCTCGAGCTTCCGCGACTGGTGCAGCGAGCAAGGCTATGCCCGTGACCTGGCAGAGCGGGCGTTGGCGCATACGGTCAAGGACAAGGTCGAGGCCGCCTACCACCGCACAGATCTCTTGGAGCAACGTCGTCCGATGATGCAGGCCTGGGCCGACTTTGTTCACCCACCTGCAAAGAACCCCAAGAAGGATGCCTCGCCGCATGACGCCTGAATCGCCAGCCATTCGAGTTCGGCCCTTAGCCAGCATGCTTGACGGGAACGACCCTGTTGAGTTCGTTCACAGGCTCCTTGAGGCTGGATACGACAGGTTCTACGTCAAGGTCCCGAAGGGATTTCGGGTCAGCCTTCTCTCCATTGACCCCTTTCCTCCTGGGTACCAGCTTCTGTGGCCCCAGAAGTCAACCCAAGGTCCCGTGCGGGCTGATGGCAATCAGGCCCAGATACGGTATTTGCAGCTCGATACATCGCAGTTGCGTGACGTTCTCGAATATCCCCCCGTCGCATTGCACCAATTCAGTGCGGGAGGTCTGGAATCCGCGTTGACGCACGATGGCATTCCTTCAATCGATTTCAAGTATCGAAAGGGTTTGCTGGGTTTCCTCTTGCCCACCGAGCGGGCCATCGCCGACAAGGTGCCAACCGAGTTTGATGCCAGCTCGGGTGCTCCTGTGGTCGTGAAGACGTTGAATCGCATCAGAAGCCAGTATTCGTACATTCTTCACGGGGTCAGTTTCAAGGATGTTTTCGTTGAGGCGCCCGCACTTAGTGACGCCTTGGAAAGCACGCCGACTGCTAAGGATGTGCTTGTGCCAGCCTGTGGAGATGCGCCGGATGACCCCTATGGGCTGAAAGATTCGTCGTCATTGGTATACGAGATCCTCCGCAAAGCCTATAGAAATCGAGGGAGGGCGCGCAGTGAGATCGATGCGCCATCGCTTGCGGCAGAATTTCGAGAGTTGAATGCCGGCTACAAGAAGAATCCCAAGCCTTTCAACGACGGTCGGCATGAGTTCGCGGCGACGCTCGCCAACCCCGGCTACAACTATTCGTCCGAGGGCCTTGGGGAGATTGATCTTCCCGAAGAGGCCGTAGAGGTTCCGGCGGATACATTCCTCGATCAGGATTTCATCAATCACAAGCTCAGAAAACTCCTATATGCCGCCTGCCGTTGGAGTGGTGCTAAGGAACCAGGACTCGGCGGCGATCGGGAAAAATTGGTGGATCTCTTGGTTGGTCTTGGCTTCTTTGACCGGGAAGACAGTGATCAGGTGCAGTCGTTGGTTTACTTCATCACCGGTGAAAAGTACCGGCGCAACAAGCACAAGAGCGACTTTAGGCACATCCGCAGCGATCGAGGGTGACGCCAAGCCGGGGATGGGTAACGCGCACACCCGGTCATTTTCCATTTCGCCAAGACTTTGGGAGACGCGTGTGTGCCAGCAAGGGGATGAACAATCATGAGCACGCTGGCCGACCAGCTGAAGACATTGGGCTTACAGCCGACCGAGCGAGAGGTTGTGGACACTAGGAAGACCAATTCCAAGACCGGTGGTCGGCCGCTAGGATCTGGTAAGAAGCCACAATCTGATGAGGGAATGCTCTTCTTGAAGCTGCCACGCTTCGGAACTGTGGCCAGGCTCGACGAAGAACGGGGCTTCGGCTTCATCTCTGGTGGCGCGCGCGAGGACGTGTTCTTCCACTTCAGGGGATATCCGGGCCGGCTGCCTGACGGAAAAAAGCTTCCCCCTGTGGGATCGCAGGTGCTTTTCATTACGGGCAGCGACCCACGGCGTCCACACGAGCCCAAGAAGGGTGCAGTCTTGTGGGCGCCCGTCGAAATCTCTTCAGCTTCGCTAGGGAATGCGCCCACGGATCAGACATCTGTGGACGCTTTGCGGCGCAAGCGCCTAGGTGAGTTGCCGCGGGATGCGCTGTGGGGCCTGTTTGAAACAGCGTGGTACGCGAAGCCGTGGGGTGGAAATGCGCCGGCACCCACCGACCTGGAAGACGAGGTACTGGGACAGGTCGTCTGCGAACGTCTGGCCGAGATGTCGCCGGCTGATCTGGAAGCACATCAGGTCAGTAGCCGGCTGGCGAAGTCGCACTACCAGTTTGCTGCCTGCCTGTCGCCAGGCAGCCCGGCTTGCGCGTTCACGCGGATGCTGGAAGTGTTCGAGCCAGCACAGCTGGCCGTGCTGGGGACACCAGACCCCTCGTGGATTCAACGCCAGAGGCTTTCTCCGGACGCCCGCTCCCGCCTCCTTGAATGGCACCTGCTCAGCCGGGCCTTGTCGAAACCGCGTGGCAACTGGGAGTCCTGTTTCCCAGGAGCCGAGGCATCCGAGGTCGAGCTGGCAACGCGTTTCCTGGCCTACGACATCCCGCGGGATGCGTTCATCGATGCTTGGCTGGACAGGATCGTGCGTAACGGATTGCTGTCCGAAGTACAGGCTGAAGCGTGGGCGGACCGTAATCTCGATCTATCGGTTTCGCTGTTTCATCGACTTCCAGCCGCGCGCCAGGTTTCTCTGGTGTCAGGGTGGCGGAAGAATCCGGCAGGGCTGGACAAGCAACTCCAACAGGAACCATCACGTGCAAGGACGCTGCTTACCGCTGCGTCACTGGCGTTTGACCTGGAAACCGACGGTAAGCGCATCTGGGAAATCGGCTGCGCACGCAACGGACAGGCCAGCCTTCTTCACGATGAGCGTAGCGGGACCGACCTGGATGTGGCCATGGCCGACCTGGGGCAGCGAGTCCACGCTGCGCCATTGGTGGTAGGTCACAATGCCCTGGCATGGGACTGGCCGATTGTTGCCCGCCACATCGCGCCGACTTCGGTGCCATTGATCTGGGACACGTTGCTCATCGGGTACCTTCTGGAGCCGCAGGCGGCGTCGCACGCGCTCGGTGGGCGGCATCATGCGGACCGGGATGCACTTGACACTTTGCAGCTGTTCAAGCGACAGCTAGAGGGCCTGCCTGAAGATATTGCACGCAGGGTGTTGATCGGCGAGTTCACCGATTCTGCCCGACTGCTGGATGCGGTCATTGAGGCCCAGCGGGGCGTCCGCGATTTTGCCCGAGAGTTCCCGGGCTTCATGACCGCGGAGGGAAGCTCGCCTGCGAAGCTGGTCGTCGTGCCCGAGAGCAGGCTCGGGGAGATCGACTGGGTTCCGGGCGCGTCGGTGGTCTCGGCGGACCCCAGCGAAGGGCTGGCGGCCGAGAGGCGGGAAGTTGACGTTGCCTTGCTTAAGAAGGCCCTGCCGGCAGACGCCGCGTCCGACCCGGCTGCTCGGGTCCTGGTGGCTGTTGGGGAGCAGGCTGCCGCGCAGGGCATCGCGCTGCGGCGGAACATGATTCCGGTCTGGCTGCTTGAACGTGACGCCCGCCTGCGGTCGGCGGTCGACATGGCGTGCGTAGTGCCGAAGGCCGGTTCGGGCTGGCGTATCGCGTCGTTGCCCGCCAGCGTTGACTGGTGGGCCAGCAGGGATCCATCGTCCTGCGTGGTGACCGGGCTCAGCGATGATGTTCTCGTGCTCGATCGACGGAAGGTTGCGCAAAGCGATGTTGCGCAGATGCTGGGTGAAATGCCCGCAGCGCCATTCATGCGTATCGGTGAAACCGGATCTGCGTTGCGATGGTTGCTCGTCGACCGTGCCGCACACGTGCTCGACTCTCGAGGAGGTCTGGCTGCATTCACGACGCTCCCCGTCAGCGATGCGGCGATAGTTCGTGCCGAGGGCGCGCCGGTTCCGTCATGCCGTCCGAAGGTTGCAACGCGGCGCCATCACGTGTTGCATCCGCGGGCCGAGGACCAGGGCAGCTACTGGGCCGAGGTGCTTCGTACGTTCAAAGAAGTGGCGACGTTTGGAGCGGGAACCGTTCCGATTCTCCTGATTGCGAGTACCCAAAGCGAGGCGCTGCGTGATCTATTGACAGTTGGGCTGGCGGAGATCGGGCTTGGTGAGGTGAAACCGGAACACCGCAGCCAACGTGAACACATGCTTCGCGCCTCGAGTGGTGGCCTCGCGCTGGTCGACGTGGTCGACCAGTGGCCCGTCTGGCAATCGCTTGCCCAGTCGGCAGGCGTGGTGCTGCAACCTGTGGTCGAGGCACTGCCGATCGAGGAGTGGCATGCCTGTGCGGAGACGCGCATTGCCGCGCAGGCAGGTTGTGATTCTGGGCAAAAGACCGAGAAGGCGGGCGGCGCCACCGTCGTTAGTGGCGCTGCTGTACTTGAGTCTGCGCCTGCCTTGTTGCGGGCCCGGTTGCATGGATGGATGGCCGATGTGGGGCTGTCAGCGTCGCAGCTCCCCACCATCCTTGTTGATCCGCGCGTGGGCGACATGGCCAAGGGGCTGTCGAACTTGGCGGACTCGTTCCAGCTTGTGGAGACGCCATTCCTGGCTGAGCAGGCGCAACGGTTGGAGCTTGTGTTGTCGCCGTTCAAGCTGGTGCGAGAGGTGGCTCCTTCCGGCATCGAGGCTATGGAACGCTTCCTGGTGGCGAACTGGCAGCCTCGAAGCGGGGGCGGTGGGAATCGCGTCACCGGCTTCAAGCCGTCGCAGAAGATTGCGATGGAAGCCATCTGCGAACGCTCCGCTAATGTTCTCGTCTCGTTGCCGACGGGCGAGGGCAAGTCGGTGCTGTTTCAAGTTCCCGCGCTCTGCCGTGGCCTACGCAATAGACGGCTGACATTGGTCATCTCGCCGTTGAAGGCCTTGATGCGGGATCAGGTGGAGCGCCTGCGGGAGCAGGGTTTCTCCGAGTCAGTCGACTATCTGAGCGGTGATCGACCGCCCAGCGAGATCGCCGAAGTGATCCAGGGCGTACTCGATCATCGCATCGTGCTGCTGTATGTCGCGCCAGAGCGGACACGCAGCAGTGTTTTCCTCGATGTGCTTCACAAACGCATGCAAGCTGACAAAGGCTTGGAGCATGTAGTAGTGGATGAAACCCATTGCGTGAATCAGTGGGGATACGAGTTCAGGCCGGACTACTTTCATGCGCTGAATCTGTTGCTGCGCATGTGTCGTGCAATGGATTTGAGTGAGCCGACGCCTTTCCTGTTGCTGTCGGCAACGATCACCGCGTCCGACAGGGTCCGTTTGCAGGCCGTCATGTCCGGAGATTCCGGAGAGACGGGATCTCCACTGCCGCTCTTGGCAAGGCTGGACTCGTTCTCCAATCCATTGCGAACGCATATTGCCGTTGAGCCGCGTCGTGTGCGTGGCATGCTCAACGACCGGCGGAACTTTGACAAGGCACTGGCGGAGCGTCTGCCTCACATCGAAGAAGCCGTATCGGCGGCACGGCGCAACCGGGCGTCGACGGGTCAACGTAGTGCCGTCATAGTTTTTGTATCCAGCCGATACCACGCGGAGGTCGTGGCGCAGCGGCTTGCCCGGGCCACCAGCGGTCAGGTCGACTACTACCATGCGGGCTTGGATGCAGGCTCGCGGGAAGAGATCTACACGCGCTTTCTTGACGGTGACCTTGATGTCCTCGTGGCGACGAAGGCCTTCGGCATGGGCATGGATATTCCGGACATCCATTGGGTCGTGCACCTTGCACCGCCGGGATACCTCGAGGACTACCTGCAGGAGGTTGGCCGGATCGGGCGCGGGGAGCGGGAGCGTAAGAATGCGCAGCTCGAAAAGCTTTCCGCCACGCTGCTATTCTCGGATCAGGACTTCGAGTCGATCCGGGGTTTGCGGGCGCGCAGCGCCCTATCCCTTCCAATCATCAGGGATCTCCACGAAAAGGTGTGCGAGCACGCATACCAGGTGGATGGCCAGCAGCTCGCGATCGTTCCTGCCGAGGGCTACGGCACGCCACAGAACCCCGTGGGGCAAAGTCCGGCCGCCAGACGCGCGGCCGCGACGCGAGTCAGAATGGGGCTGTACTGGCTCGAACGGGCCGAACGCGTCCGCCTGTGCGGTTCCGTCCCGGATCTGATTGAGGTGACTGCCTACCCGTCCTCGCTTGAGCGGATATCCCAGGAGGATGGTTTGGCTGCTGAAGTAGCCGGTTTGATTCTTAAAATTGGTTCGGTGGACACTTCGCTTGCAGGTGCATCCCTTGGAGGCGGCTCCGTTTTTGGCGCTTCTCCAACCCCGGCAGGACTTCTCGGCGGCACGATCGACGTGCTCGGACGGCTGTTTTCCAGCTTGTCCGACACGGTGGGCATGCTGTTCGATGGCTCGGCAAGAACTCCGGCGCGGTCGCTTCCAAGCCCACGTCCCGCACACGCCGGGTTGTCGAGCGGTGAGGCCGCCACGGCAAAGACGGTGATTCTCAATCTCTCCCAGATCAAGCTGCGCAGCAGTGCGATCAAGTCGATGGGAGATGTGCTGGCAGTCCTAGGCGACCTCGAAAAGCGTGGGGCTGTATCGCTGAATCGCGAGATTGACGTTGTTCCGCGCAAGCTTGCATCTGAGCCATCCACCAAGATCAGCGAGCTCTTCCAGTACGTCGATGGCGGAGTAGCCGAACTCATACGCCGGCTCGCGAAGAACGGACGAATCGAGTTCAATCCGTTTGAGATGGTCGAGGACGTAGAGGGGCCGCGGGTCGGCGATGACAAGCGCCGGATGTATGAAAGATTGTTCATTAACGGCTTCAGAAGCCTTGCGCGTGCATCCGGAGTCAAGCTTCGCCAGCTGGTTCGGGCCGACGATAAAGTCATCTGGGAGGCAGTGCTTCCGCGGTCGTCATGGTCCAAAGCAGATTCCAGACGGCAACGTTTCCTGCAGGGGGCGAAGTCCCTGTTCGCGGCCGTCGCAAACCAGAGATCGATCCCGATTTCGAAACTTGTGGATCAGCTACGTGCCGGAAGCCATGACGGCCGTTTCCGCGAATCCGACTTGAACAAAGTGGCCGCGCTCTTGTCGGCAATGAGCCTTGTCAGCATTTCGCCGGAGTTGGTTCCGCTGTCACATGTCGTAGCAGTATCCAATGTCGATGGCAGGCTTGAGGATCAGGCGGATATCTGGGACGAGCTCAGGCAGGTCAATGAACTTGCAGAGGCACGAAATCTGGCAATGGAGGTGTTCGCAAACGTGAACACGGATGCCCACCCGGTCTTCATCGAAGGGTATTTCGATGCCGCTGATGGCCCTGCGATCAAGCAGTTCCTTGATTCGCAACTGGGTGAAATAGTCAGCGAGGATCGGGGCGGCCCCTCCACCTTGCTCTTGGAGATGCAGGAGAAGCTCCGCGCCACGAAAGCGGTTGAGTTCTTCGAGAGATTCAGGGGCTCGGAAGAATCAGCGCAATGGGAGGTGGCCAAGGCGCCGTTTGATCAGCACATCATGGTCAACGCGGGTCCCGGGGCTGGCAAGACCTTTGTCCTTGTAGGAAGAATCGCGCACCTGATCCGGGAGCAGAACATCGATCCCTCGCAAATCATCGTGCTTGCGTTCAATCGCGCAGTCGTCTTTGAGATCAGGCGACGGATTCGCGAGCTGTTCAAGTCGCTGGGCTATGCAGCCTACGCGGGGCGTCTGCGGGTCTCGACCTTCCACTCGCTGGCTATGCGGAGCCTGGCGCGGGAGGGGGTTGAGATTACTAGAGACAGTGTGCAAACCCTGCTTTCTGATTTTTCCAGTCGGCTGTCGAAAGATCCTTCGTTCGCCCAGAGGGTAGCCGGCGGCGCACGTTGTGTCCTTGTGGACGAATTCCAGGACGTGACGGATGACGTGTATCAGGTCATCAAGTATCTCCACTCCGGCAGCGGGTCTAGGGCAGGGGTCATGGTGATTGGTGACGACGACCAGGACATCCTGCGCTGGCAGCGGAAGAATGATGGTAGTGCTCACCAGTTCTCCGAGAAGTACTTTGATCAGTTTACGCACGATTTCGGGGGAGGAAGTTTCCAGGAGTTCCTGCTGGGCGTGAATTTCCGATCTGGCGAGAGCATTGTCGAACGCAGCCAGTTGATGATCTCAGGGTTCTTCGAGCGCACGAGCCGCTCCCGGCGTCTGAAGTCCTCCCGGTTGAGATCACGTGCGGGAGCCAGGGAAGGGGCGTGCCAAGCGATCGAGTGGAGCGGTCGAACGTGGGGCGAGGCGGTAGAAGGCACTGCAGCTTTGCTAAAGGACCTGACCGGCCGCGAAGGCGAGTCGACCGCCGTGCTCTGTCGTTCGAATGCTGAGGTCGCTGAAGCGCACAGACTGTTGAGCCAGGCGCTGCCGAAATTGAGGGTGCAGGGGGGCGCCAATCTGCGCGTAGCCCAGCTGAGGCACGTGGCGCTCTGGTTGGACCATCTTCGGGAGGCGGCTGCCAAAGGCGACGCCGCACTTTCAGAGGATTTGCGGCGAGAGATCTTCAACCGGACGGTGCAAGCTGGAGGTGTTCCGGAATACTCCAGGCCGGCTACGTCCGACGTCACGCTGGACGATCTGTGGGAGCTGTGCTGCCGCGAGCGTTCATTCCCCCATCTTTCCTCGCTCGTTCAGTTTGTCGATGAATTGAGAACCGATGAACTCGTGCGGTTGCTGGGGACGGTAGATGAAGCGTCAACGGCAGTAGTTTCGACACTGCACAAGGTGAAGGGGCTTGAGTTCGACAACGTAGTAATTCTGCCGTCGATGATTCAGTTCGGCGTTGCAGGGTGGGATCGACTGGGACCGGATCTCCAAGGCGATGCCGCGGAAGAGGCGCGGCTGCTGTATGTGGGAATGACCCGGGCCAAGAGGAATCTGACGTACTACCGCGGTGATCGCGAGCGGAGCTGGGGAAGGAAGGATCCTGTGCCGTATGACGGCCTGCGCACAGACGGCCAGGTGTTGATCGGTTCAATGGAGGATGTCTCGCTCGGTTGGGCCATGCAACGCAACGCATTCAACCCAACTCCGGATGAGTGTCAGCGCTATATCGAGACTGAAGTCGCGATAGGTGATCCAATCGTGCTTGGCGGGTGGGGGGGCGGTGCGTTCAAGTCTTTCATGCATCGAGGGAGTTCAGGACAATTGACACAGGTCGGCTTTCTTGCGAAGCAACATGTAGTCGGCGGACCGAATGCTTCGCTGAAAGTCAGCGCGGTCCTGCGGTTCCGGCCGGACTCAATCGACGAGACGCTGGCAGACTGTGTTCGTGATCGTGGCTGGGGGTACGTTGTGCTTGTTTCGGGGCGCCTCCGCTGAGGTTCGCTAGATTCCTAGCAGCGTAACCACGGCTCCTGCGTGCTCCCCGGGGCGTGTCAAGAGAAAGGGCCGGCAAGCCGGCCCTTCGTCTGGAAGCAAGATTTGAGGTCACTTTTTCAGCAACTCTCGATCAATGGCTGAGGTGTCCAGGCCGCTGCTCCTGGGCGCGCCACGGCCGCTGTGACCCTTCGGCATGATTCCCTTGCGCAGGTTGCGGATCCCCTTCTTGCTCGCGGTGTCGGCGTCCTCGTCGCCTGCCAGGGACTTCGGCGGGCTGGGTTTGAGCTGCGTGGTTTCCTTGCACAGGTACTCGATCGCCAGGCGCAAGCCGCGCAGCTTGTCAGTGTCCGTCGGATGGATCAGACCCAGGCAGTTGAAACGGTACTGGTCCGTCCGGGTGTAGCAGTTGAAATAGCTCGCCTTGGCCTTCTTGCCCGTCTCGCCGACATCCACCCCATCCTCGTACTCTCCATGGCCGCAGCGGCGGACCCAGTCCTCTCCGACCATGCGGGTCAGATTGGCCGCATCACGGTGCTTGTGCCCGTCCAGGACAATGAGGACGTGAAAGTGGATGCCACGATCGATCCCGTCCTCGCGCTTGCTGATGTAACCGAGGACGTCGGGAACGATTCGATTTTCGCGCAGAGCACGCAGGAACCTCGCGTAGTGGCCATCCGCTTCGCGAGTGTAGCCCCAGCCCTTGAACGCCGGGCGGAAGTAGAGATCAACCCGTAGGATCAGCAGCTGCGAACGACGCTGGAACTGGGCTGCCAGATACTCGCAGCAGCTGGCGATGTTCTTCTCTTCGTTGCGCTTGTAATTGTCGACTTCGTCCTTGTAGGCCTGGCTCCGACATGATGCGCGGATGGAAGCAGCCGCGTTCTCGAGAATCTCACGCGTTCGTGGATCAATCAGTACCGGATCGCCGTTACGGGTGTGAGCCCAGAGCTCAGGCGAACACTGGTCGACGACCTTCAGCATAACGGTCAGGGGAGGATTAAAGCGGTGGTGCTTGTAGTACTCCGCACTGTCTTGGTTGTAGCCTGTTGGCGCGCATCCAGAACTGACCCACTTTCGGCGGTGATGCGCGGGTAAAACTGACCCACCTGAAGCCCACATCCTGAGCATCTTTTGCTCGGGGGATTTCAGGAGTGATCACCATGGTCATGT
>NZ_JBAWUK010000079.1:0-11312 GCF_037079935.1 Stenotrophomonas maltophilia group sp. Smal12
CCACCCCGCCATCCGACGGAATGCACGCTGTTGCTGTTGGTGTTGCTTTGGCCTCGGCAGGTGCAGGGCTGCAAGCCCTGCCGAACACCCCTCAACGCCTGGGCGCCAGCTGCTCGAGCATTTCCCAGGACTTTAGCCCGCGCGGCCCCAGGTGATGGGCCAGCACCCGCCGCATCGGCAGGCGCAGGCTGGCCAGATCGGCGGCATCCGGCTCTTCGTCAGCCGCCAGCGCCAACAGCGCCGACCCGGTGGCGGCTGCCCGGCGCTCCCCGCCGCGCTCGCTCAACAGGCGCTGCGCACCCTCCTGCGGGTCCAGTTCGTACCGCGCCGCCGGGTCGATCGGCTGGCCATCGCTGGCGCTGTCCAGCTCGAAACCCAGGCCCAGCGCAGACAGCAGCTCGCGTTCGAAACGGCGCAGGGTCCAGGCCAGGCCAGCGCCCACCGCCAGCCGCGCACGCGCCTCGCCGTAGGCGAGGTACAGCTCCGGCAGCGGGTCCTGGCGCGGGGCCAGGCGCAGGGTCAGTTCGCTCAGGTAGAAGCCGGCCAGCATCGCCTGCCCGACCAGGCGTGGCGCGGCATCCAGCGCCTCGGCGCCACGCAGCTGGGCCAACTCACCCCGCTGCTGGGCACTGAAGCGGATCCACTGCAACGGCTGCAGGGCGGCGCGCAGCACCTGGCCCTTGGCAGTGGACACGCCACGCGCAAGCAGGCCGATACGGCCATGCTGTGCGCTCAACACTTCGACCAGCAGGCTGGTCTCGCGGTAGGCCCGTGCGTGCAGCACGAAGCCGGTGTCGTCCTCGATCATCATCGAAGCGACTACAACGCCTTACTCGTAACCGAAGGCCTTCAGCGCGGCCTCGTCGTCGGACCAGCCTTCACGCACGCGCACCCAGGTTTCCAGGAACACCTTGGCCCCGAACAGACGCTCCATCTGCAGGCGGGACTTGGCGCCGATCTCCTTCAGGCGGGCGCCGCCCTTGCCGATCACGATGGCCTTCTGGCCTTCACGCTCGACCCAGATCACCGCACCGATGCGCAGCAGGTTGCCGTCCTCGGTGAAGCGTTCGATCTCGACAGTGGTGGCATACGGTAGTTCCTCGCCGAGCTGGCGCATCAGCTGCTCACGCACCAGTTCACCGGCCAGGAAACGCTGGCTGCGGTCGGTGATCTCATCCTCGCCGAACATCGGCGGGGCTTCCGGCAGCAGCTTCAGCACGTCGCGCACCAGCGCTTCCAGGCCGTTGCGCTTCTGCGCGGAGATCGGATGCACGGCGGCGAAGTCGCGACCCTCGGTCACCTGCTGCAGGAACGGCAGCAACGCGCCCTTTTCCTTCAGGCGATCGATCTTGTTGACCACCAGCACCACCGGGATGCCGGCGTCGCGCAGCACGTTGAACGCCAGGCTGTCCTCTTCATCCCAGCGACCGGCTTCGATCACCAGCAGGCCGGCATCGACGCCTTCCAGCGAGCCACGCGCGGCGCGATTCATCACCCGGTTCATCGCCCGCTTCTGCACCTTGTGCAGTCCGGGGGTGTCAACCAGCACCAGCTGGCCCTCCGGATAGGTGGCGATGCCCAGCAGGCGATGACGCGTGGTCTGCGGACGGTTGGAGACGATGCTGACCTTGGCGCCGACCAGGGCATTGGTCAGGGTCGACTTGCCCACGTTCGGGCGGCCGATGACGGCCACGCTGCCGCAATGATGGGGAGTTTGTTCGCTCACTTGGAATCCAGTTGTTCTAGGACGGCCGCAGCCGCCTGTTGTTCGGCAAGCCGCCGCGAGGCGCCTTCGCCCTCGGTGCTGGCGGCCGGGTCGGCTACGTTGCAGCGTACCCGGAAGTGCTTGGCGTGGTCGTCACCGGATTCTGACACCAGTTCATACTGCGGCAACGCCTTCTGTCGGGCCTGCAGCCATTCCTGCAGGCGGGTCTTGGGGTCCTTCTCGGGTCGGCCGGAGGCCGGCAGTGCCTCGATCGAAGCGCTGAACCAGGGCAGTACCACCGCCCGGCAGGCCTCGAAACCGGCATCCAGGTAGATCGCAGCCACCACGGCTTCCACCGCGTCGGCCAGGATCGAATCACGACGGTGGCCACCGGACTTCATTTCGCCCGGGCCCAGGATCAGCCGCTCGCCCAGTTCCAGGCTACGTCCAATCACCGCCAGCGCGCCCTCACGCACCAGTTCGGCGCGGGCACGGGTCATCGCGCCCTCGTCAGCCTTGGGCCAGCGTCGGTACAACGCCTCGGCCGCCATCATGTTGACGATGCTGTCGCCCAGGAATTCCAGGCGCTCGTTGTGTGGCGCACCGGCGCTACGATGCGTCAGCGCCTGCTTGAGCAGCGCCGGGTCGCGGAAGGGATGACCGATCAGGTCACCACGTTGGAAAGGTTTATTCGGCACCGCTTCGAGTCAGGTCCTGGGATGAATCGAATTTGCCAACCACGTCCAGGTTGCCGACCAGCGGACGGCGCACTTCGTAGTTGACCTTGAGGGTCCAGCCATTGTCGCGACGGTCGAACTTCACGTTGGCCGGCTTCACGTTTTCCGAGTAATTGATGTACAGGCGCTTGAAGAACAGATCCTGGATCCGGGCCGGCTCCATGCTGCCCACGCCCGGCTCCTTGGCCAGGCTCTTCATCGCCGAGCGCACCGCGTAATACTCCTGGTACATCGGGAACAGCTTCATGCCGATGTAAAGGAAGAAACCCACCACGATCAGGACCGCCAGGAACGAGGTCAGGGTCATGCCACGCTGCGTGTTCATCGTCTTCATTGCGTTCTCCCCAGATACGCGTTGGATGTGAAGGTACTCAGTTGATGCTCGAGCCGATCCGCGACGGCTCGAAGCCATCCTTGCAGAACCAGCCCTGGCAGTTCAGCCAGATCAGGAAGGCCTTGCCGCGCAGGTTTTCTTCCGGCAGCAGGCCCCAGAAGCGGCCATCGTCGCTGTTGTCACGATTGTCGCCCATCACCAGGTACTTGCCGGCCGGTACGGTCCACTGGCCCTGGCCACGCGGATAGTCGGTCTCCAGCACGGTATGGGTACGGCCCGGCAGGTGCTCGACCAGCAGGTTGGCGCCCTCGCCCTGGCCCTTGTGGCCGGCATAGATGCCCTTGTTGTCGTACTTCAGCGGTTCGCCATTGAGGATCACGCCGTCGCCTTCGAAGACCACGGTGTCACCCGGCACGCCGATCACGCGCTTGATGAAGTTCTCGCCCTTGGCCGGGTCGTTGTCGCTGTGGCCGGGGAAGTGGAACACCACCACGTCGCCGCGCGACGGCTCGCCGAAGGGGACGATCTTGGTGTTGCTGATCGGCAGGCGCAGGCCGTAGGAAAATTTGTTGACCAGGATGAAATCGCCGATCAGCAGGTTCGGCATCATCGAGCTGGACGGGATCTTGTACGGCTCGGCGATGAAACTGCGCACGATCAGCACGATCGCCAGCACCGGGAAGAATGCACGCGAGTAGTCCACCAGCACCGGCTCGGTGTCGAGCAGGCCCGCGCGCTGGGCGCGGCGCTTGGCGAGGTACAGCTTGTC
This sequence comes from Stenotrophomonas maltophilia group sp. Smal12, assembly GCF_037079935.1. Taxonomy (NCBI): domain Bacteria; kingdom Pseudomonadati; phylum Pseudomonadota; class Gammaproteobacteria; order Lysobacterales; family Lysobacteraceae; genus Stenotrophomonas; species Stenotrophomonas maltophilia group sp. Smal12. Next base: position 3,546 of record NZ_JBAWUK010000079.1, read on the forward strand.
GGCGAGCAGGATCAGGCCCGAGGCCAGGGTCAGCACGACCAGGAGGATCTCAAACAGTTTCATTCAGGGTCCTTTGCAACGTCACCAGACGACCGGCCCCGCGAGGCCGGTGCGGGCTTACTTGTTGTCCATCTGCAGCACGGCCAGGAACGCTTCCTGCGGGATCTCCACGCGGCCGACCTGCTTCATGCGCTTCTTGCCTTCCTTCTGCTTTTCCAGAAGCTTCTTCTTGCGCGAGACGTCGCCACCATAGCACTTGGCCAGCACGTTCTTGCGCATCGCCTTGACCGTGGTGCGGGCGATGATCTGCGAGCCGACGGCGGCCTGGATGGCCACGTCGAACATCTGCCGGGGGATCAGGTCCTTCATCTTCTCGCACAGCTCGCGGCCACGGCGGTCGGCGTGGCTGCGGTGCACGATCAGCGACAGTGCGTCGACCTTGTCACCGTTGATCAGCACGTCGACGCGCACGAACGGGCCGGCGTCGAAGCGCACGAAGTGGTAGTCCAGCGAGGCATAGCCACGGCTGACCGACTTGAGCTTGTCGAAGAAGTCCAGCACCACCTCGGCCATCGGCAGCTCGTAGCTGATCTGCACCTGGCTGCCCAGGTAGTTGATGCCGATCTGGCTGCCGCGCTTTTCTTCGCACAGCTTGATGATGTTGCCGATGTATTCCTCGGGAGTGAGCACATTGGCGCGGATGATCGGCTCGCGGATCTCCTCGACCTGGTTCACCGGCGGCAGCTTGGCCGGGTTGTCCATGTTGATGACCGAGCCGTCGGTCTTCAGGACCTCATACACCACCGTCGGCGCGGTGCTGATCAGGTCCAGGTTGTATTCGCGTTCCAGGCGCTCCTGCACGATCTCCATGTGCAGCATGCCCAGGAAGCCACAGCGGAAGCCGAAGCCCATCGCTTCGGAGCTTTCCGGCTCAAAACGCAGCGCGGCATCGTTCAGGCGCAGCTTGTCCAGCGCTTCGCGCAGGTCCGGGTAGTCCTCGGCATCGACCGGGAACAGGCCGGCGAACACGCGCGGCTGCATTTCCTGGAAGCCCGGCAGCGGCTTCGGCGCCGGATCGCCGGCCAGGGTGAGGGTGTCGCCGACCGGCGCACCATGCACGTCCTTGATGCTGGCGGTGACCCAGCCCACTTCACCGGCACGCAGCGCCGGCAGCACCTTGCGCTTGGGAGTGAACACGCCGACGTTGTCGACCTGGTGGTTGCGGCCGGTCGACATCACCTGCAGCTTGTCACCGGCCTTGATCTCGCCCTGCATCACGCGCACCAGCGAGACCACGCCCAGGTAGTTGTCGAACCACGAGTCGATGATCAGCGCCTGCAGCTTGTCGGTGTCGCGCGGCACCGGCGGCGGGATGCGATGGACGATCGCCTCCAGCACGTCCTGCACGTTGAGGCCGGTCTTGGCACTGACCGGCACGGCGTCGGAGGCGTCGATGCCGATCACGGCCTCGATCTCGGCCTTGGCGCGCTCGATGTCGGCGGTGGGCAGGTCGATCTTGTTGATCACCGGCACCACTTCCAGGCCCTGCTCCACTGCGGTATAGCAGTTGGCCACCGACTGCGCTTCCACGCCCTGCGCCGCGTCGACCACCAGCAGCGCGCCTTCGCAGGCGGCCAGCGAGCGGCTGACTTCATAGGAGAAGTCGACGTGGCCGGGGGTGTCGATGAAGTTCAGGTGATAGGTCTGCCCGTCCTTGGCCAGGTACGGCAGTGACACCGATTGCGCCTTGATCGTGATGCCACGCTCGCGCTCGATGGGATTGGAGTCGAGCACCTGCGCTTCCATCTCGCGGGCCTGCAGGCCACCACAGAGCTGGATGATGCGGTCGGCCAGCGTGGACTTGCCGTGGTCGACATGGGCGATGATGGAGAAGTTGCGGATGTTCCGCATCGAATCAGAAGACATAGGTGGCGGCGGCGCGCGGCGTCGTCAGGGTAACGGTCGATTATCGCATGCCCGGCGCCCGCCCGCGAAAACTGCCTCATCGGGCCGGGGCCAGAACGGCCGAAGCCCCGCCGGGGCGGGGCTTCGGGGGCCGCGTCGGCGCCGCCGAAGCGGCCCCGGCAGGAGCCTTACTGGCCGGCCTTCACCGCCACGAAGGCGCTGTTGCCGTTGGCCGTGCGGACCAGCAGCATCACCACGTCGTCCTTCTTGAAGCTGGACAATGCCCGGTTCAGGGCATCCACGCTGCCGACCGCAGTGCGGCCGACCTGCAGGATCACCATGCCCGGCGACAGGCCGGCATCGCGTGCCGCCTGGCCCTTGACCCCGGTGATGCGCACGCCTTCATTGCCGTTGAGCCCCAACTGCTTGCGCTGGGCCGCGTTCAGGTCGCTGACGTCCAGCCCCAGCAGGGCGTTGGCACCGGTCTGCGGAGCCGCCTCGCCACCGCCAGCCGACGGCCCGCGGGCATTGGCCTGCCCGTCCTCGCTCAGTGCGGTCAGCGTGGCACTGAGCTCATGCGGCTTGCCGTCGCGGTAAACCACCAGGTTCACCTTGCTGCCCGGCGCCATCGCACCGATCAGCGGCGGCAGGTCGGACCAGCTGTTGACCGCGCTGCCGTTGACCGAGCGGATGACATCGCCCACCTGCACGCCGGCCTTGGCGGCCGCACTGCCGGCCACGATCTGGTTGACCAGCGCGCCGCGGCTGTCCGGCAGGCCCAGTCCCTGCGCCTTCAGCGAATCGATCGGTTCGACCACCGCGCCGAGCTGGCCGCGGGTGACCTTGCCGCTCTTCTTGATCTGCTCGACCGCGCTCATCGCCAGGTCGATCGGGATCGCGAAGCTGATGCCCATGTAGCCGCCGGAGGCCGAGAAGATCTGCGAGTTGATGCCGACCACTTCGCCGCGGGTGTTCAGCAGCGGCCCACCGGAATTGCCCTGGTTGATCGCCACGTCGGTCTGGATAAATGGCACGTAGCGCTGGTCCGGCCCCCCCGTACTGCGACCAACGGCGCTGACCACGCCGGCGGTAACGGAATGGTCGAGGCCGAACGGCGAGCCGATCGCGACAACCCATTGACCGGGCTTCAGGGTGTTGGAATCGCCCACGCGCACGGTGGGCAGGTTCTTGCCATCGATCTTGAGCAGGGCCACGTCGTACTGCTGGTCGCTGCCCACCACCTTGGCGGTGAACTCGCGGCTGTCGCCCAGCTTGACCTTCACTTCGCTGGCGTCGGCCACCACGTGGTAGTTGGTCAGTACATAGCCATCGGGCGAGATGATGAAGCCCGATCCCATGCCACGCCCCTTGATGCTGGGACCGCCATCCTGCCCACCCGGCCCCTGCCCCGGCATCGGGAAGTCAGGGCCGAAGAAGCGGCGGAAGAACTCCGGCATGTCATCGTCGCCCATCGGGCCGCGCGAGGCCTGGCGGTTGTTGCGGACGATGGTGGTGTCGACGTTGACCACGCCCGGGCCGACCTGTTCGACCAGGTTGGTGAAGTCAGGCAAGCCACTGACCAGCGGTTGTGCAGGCGCCCGCGGCGCCGCGGCCGGCGCAGGCTGGGTCTGCGCGGCAGGCGCCGGCGCCTGTGCGCAGGCCACCAGGGGAAGGGTCAGGGCCAGCAGGCCAATGGCCTGCGTGCGGAGTCGGGGAGTCATCGGACGGCAACCTCCGGATCGGGTGGAAAGAGGAATACGGGCCCCGCCGACGGCGGGGCGTGAAGGCGCCCGGCTCAGTCGCGCGGGCGCGGCGGCACCGGCAGGTCGTCCTGCAGGCGCGGCTCGAACGGGTAGAACGCGGCACCACCGGCATGGGCCGGGAAGCTGGCATTGAGCGCACCACCGGCGGCGGGCGCCAGGCTGGAGCGCGGCCATGGCCGGGCCTGCAGCCCACCGACCTCACCAAACGGCAGGTTGTGGTTGGCGTTGGCCGGTACGGTCGGAGCCAGCGGTGCCTGCACGGCGGCGATGGCGCGCTGCGGAGCGTCATCGCGCTGGGCGGCACGCGCGGCCTGCTGGCTGCGGGTTGCACTGGCGCGGCGGGCGTCCTGGCGACGGCTGGTGGCAGCCATCGCCACAGCCGGCGCCGCCGCCACGGCCATCGCGGCGGTATCCACCGATGCTTCGGTCACCGGGGCCGGCGCGGTTGGCGCCGGCGGCAGTTCCGCCTGGCTGGCGATCACCTGCGGCGCCAGCGGTTCACCCGGCGTGGCCTCCTTCAGTTTCTCGCCGCCGATGAACAGCGCGACGGCGGCCACCGACGCGGCCAGGGCGGCGCCGCCGCCCCAGGCCCGCCAGCCACTGCGACGTACCTGGCGACGCGGCTCGGCCTGTGGCGCCGGCTCGGCCGCGATGGCGGCAGCCACGGCGGCACGGAAGCCGGCCGGCGCCAGCGCCGACGCCTGTCCGCGCATCACGTCGCCCAGCAGCTGCCAGCGTTCCTGGCAGCCGGCCAGCTCGGGGTCGTGCTCCATCCGGCGCAGCAGGAAGCGCGCTTCATCGGCGCCCAGCTCGCCATCGACCAGGGCCGACAGCTGCTCGCGATGGCGCTGGTCCAGGCGCTGCCCGGCGGGCGATTGATGGTTCTGCGATTCGTTGAACGGGTTACTGGTCATACGCGGCTCTTCTCACGGGTGGCGCTGCCGATGTCCAGCAGCGGCCGGAGTTCGGTGTCGATCGCCTCGCGCGCCCGGAAGATCCGTGAACGCACCGTGCCGATCGGGCACCCCATCTTCTGCGCGATATCCTCGTAGCTCAGGCCTTCCACCTCGCGCAGGGTGATCGCTGACCGGAGTTCTTCCGGCAGCGCGTTGACGGCCTTCATCACCGTCTGTTCCAGCTCCTGGCGCATCAACTCGCGTTCGGGCGTGTCGGTGTCACGCAGGCGCGTACCACTGTCGAACTGTTCGGCATCGCCGATGTCGATGTCATCGGTCGGCGGCCGTCGATTGTGTGAAGCCAGGTAGTTTTTGGCGGTATTCACGGCGATTCGATGCAACCAGGTTGAGAACTGGGCATCGCCACGGAAACTCCCGATCGCGCGGTAGGCACGGATGAAAGTGTCCTGGGCGACGTCCTGACATTCGCTCCAGTCGGCGATGTAGCGACCGACCAGGGCCACCACCCGATGCTGGTACTTGCGCACCAGGACATCGAAGGCGGCACTCTCGCCGTGCTGCACGCGCCGGACCAGTTCCAGATCCAACTCCTGTGGTGTATCAACCTCGGCCATGAGGGGCCGCACTCCTGTCAGCCCAACCGACGTCGGGCAATGAGACTGCCAATCCCGGGAAAAGTTCAGTCGCCGATCACCTGGCGCCGCACCAGCTTTTAACCACCGTTCCGTTAGCGTCCCGGTCCACGGCCATGGATCCGGGGGCGCCACTCCCCTGCTATTGGGATTTGACGCGAGGGAAACAACCTCTGGATCATAGCCGCTTCTCCATACACAACCGGATGGAACGTCCATGCTCTCAGGCTTCGATGGTCTCCGCTTCAGCCACTGGCACCCCGAGATCCGCGACGACGGCGTGGTGGTTCTCTCCCTGGATCGTCAGGACAGCAGCGTCAACGCGATGTCGCAGGACGTGCTGCTGGAGCTGGGCGACCTGCTTGAGCGCATCGCGCTGGACCCGCCCAAGGGCGTGGTGGTCCAGTCGCTGAAGAAGGCCGGCTTCATTGCCGGTGCCGACCTGAAGGAGTTCCAGGAATTCGACCGTCGCGGCACTGTCAACGACGCGATCCGTCGTGGCCAGGCGACCTATCAGAAGCTGGCCGAGCTGCCCTGCCCCACCGTTGCGGCGATCCACGGCCACTGCCTGGGCGGCGGCACCGAACTGGCGCTGGCCTGCCGCTACCGCGTGGCGTCCAATGACAGCAGCACCCGCATCGGCCTGCCGGAAACCCAGCTGGGCATCTTCCCGGGCTGGGGCGGCAGCGCCCGCCTGCCGCAGTTGGTGGGCGCGCCGGCGGCGATGGACATGATGCTGACCGGCCGCACCCTGTCGGCCTCGGCCGCGCGTGGCATCGGCCTGGTCGACAAGGTGGTGGCGCCAGCGGTGGTGCTCGACACCGCCGTCGCGCTGGCGCTGTCCGGTACCACCCGCCCGTTCAAGCAGCGCGCGACGGCATGGGCCACCAACACCTGGCTGGCACGCAGGCTGCTGGCGCCGCAGATGGTCAAGCAGGTCGCACGCAAGGCGAAGAAGGACCATTACCCGGCGCCGTACGCGCTGATCAGCACCTGGCAACGCAGTGGCGGCAAGCCGATCCAGGCCCGCCTGGACGCCGAGCGGCGCGCCGTGGTGAAGCTGGCCAGTACACCGACCGCGCGCAACCTGATCCGTATCTTCTTCCTCACCGAGCGACTGAAGGGCCTGGGCAGTGGTGATTCCGGCATCCGTCACGTGCACGTGGTCGGCGCCGGCGTGATGGGCGGCGACATCGCCGCGTGGGCCGCTTACAAGGGCTTCGAGGTGACCCTGCAGGACCGCGAGCAGCGCTTCATCGACCCGGCCATGGAACGCGCGCAGGCGCTGTTTGCCAAGAAGGTGCGCGACGAAAGCAAGCGCCCCGCCGTGGCCGCACGCCTGCGTGCCGACCTGGAAGGCAATGGGGTTGCCGAAGCGGATCTGGTGATCGAGGCGATCATCGAGAACCCGGAAGCCAAGCGTGCGCTGTACCAGACGCTGGAACCGAAGATGAAGCAGGACGCCCTGCTGACCACCAATACCTCGTCGATTCCACTGGTGGAACTGCGCGATCACATCCAGCGCCCGGCGCAGTTCGCCGGCCTGCACTACTTCAACCCGGTAGCACAGATGCCGCTGGTGGAAATCATCCACCACGATGGCATGGCGCCGGAGACCGAGCGCCGCCTGGCCGCGCTCTGCAAGGCGCTGGGCAAGTTCCCGGTGCCGGTGGCCGGCAGTCCGGGCTTCCTGGTCAACCGCGTGCTGTTCCCGTACATGCTGGAAGCCGCCACCGCGTACGCCGAAGGCATCCCGGGCCCGGTGATCGACAAGGCCGCAGTGAAGTTCGGCATGCCGATGGGTCCGATCGAACTGATCGATACCGTCGGCCTGGACGTGGCCGCCGGTGTCGGCCGCGAACTGGCGCCGTTCCTGGGCCTGCAGATTCCGGCCGCGCTGCAGACGGTGGAACCGGACAAGCGTGGCAAGAAGGATGGCCAGGGCATCTACACCTGGGAAAACGGCAAGCCGAAGAAGCCGGACGTGGCCAGCGACTACCAGGCCCCGGCCGACCTGGAAGACCGCCTGATCCTGCCGCTGTTGAACGAGGCAGTGGCGTGCCTGCACGAAGGCGTGGTGGCCGATGCGGACCTGCTGGATGCCGGCGTGATCTTCGGCACCGGTTTCGCCCCGTTCCGCGGCGGTCCGATCCAGCACATCCGTGCGGTCGGTGCCGATGCGATCGTCGAGCGGTTGAAGGCGCTGCAGCAGCGCCACGGCGACCGTTTCGCCCCGCGCCCGGGCTGGGACAACCCCGCCCTGCGCGAACCAGTGGTCTGAGTTCATCGGCCGGGCCTGCGGCCCGGCACCCGCAGAGGCAACCGCCGAAGCAAAAGCCAGAGCCGGAGCCAGAACCGGAGCCGGAGCAACAGCCGGCTCTGGCTTTTCTGTTTGCTGGGCGGGGCGGTGTCGGGTTGCGGGGACGCCGTAAACCCATCCTTGAAGTGACCCCCGAGACTTGGACGGTGGGGTCAGGCGGCTGCTTGGGCCTGTTCCCGGTACTTTACCGGGCTTAGCCCCTTCAATTTCAATCTGATTCGCTCTTGGTT
>NZ_JBAWUK010000080.1:0-11228 GCF_037079935.1 Stenotrophomonas maltophilia group sp. Smal12
ACATGACCATGGTGATCACTCCTGAAATCCCCCGAGCAAAAGATGCTCAGGATGTGGGCTTCAGGTGGGTCAGTTTTACCCGCGCATCACCGCCGAAAGTGGGTCAGTTCTGGATGCGCGCCAACAGTTGGTCAGCATGGAGATGCCAAAGATCATCCATCAGATCGCGCCCAAGGCAATCCGGCGGCCGGACTCCCGCCATACCCCAATGGCAAACGCCACGAATCCCACGCCGGAGCCGATGGCGGCGATCCTGGCGCAGATGCTTGCAAGCGTTGGCGCCTGCAGCAGCTCGCTGGCGTGTTGTGCAAGCGGGTTGTAGCCCGGCGCAAACACGGCGGCAACGCTGATCCAGAACAGGAACCACGGGAGCGGGACCAGACCCGCAGACAGAAGAAGTCGATTGCGGCGTAACACGTACAGTGATCCTTGTAGCGGCCTGCGCCAGTGGGTGGAGTCCGTTCAAACGCCACAGAACCTTCCTGCTGCGGGCAGAACAGTTCTGAGTGACTACAGCGGTAGTCAGATTCTGCGTGGCGCCCCGCGGGGTCAATAGGCAGAAAGTCACTCACGCATAGAGGCGAAATACGTGGCATCCATCAGCGACCGTCGGACCAATGCTGTCGCATTTGCCGCTCCCTGCGTCTCTGGCGGAAGGTTCTGACGACTCCGTCCCAGAAGTGCCGCTGCGCCAAGCACGCCAAGGCTCTCGCCGCTTTCCTCGCTATGCGACAATGCCAAAAACGTCTCGGGTTTTGGCGGCATTGACCCCTACCCGTTGGCATTCCGAACAACAGCAGGTAATCGTTACTGCGCCACCGTGCATCGGTGGTCGGGACTCGAAAGCCCGTTTTGTTGGGAAGTAGTTTGCGCTTGCCAGCCGGCACCACCGCGCGTGGTGCCGGCTGGCAATCCGTCTGCCGGCTATGGCGGGCGGGGCGTGGGGGTCCTGTACCCGCCGGTTCCCAACATCCGGTTTTCGAGCCACGCTCTGCCCGCCACCTTTATCGGTGGCGGCGTCCGCCTGCTTGCACGGAGCCCGCCATGACCACACCGCACTCCCCGCCCCCGCGCCCGATCCAGGAAGCGCCGTCACCCGCGCCCGCGCTGGACCCCAACAGCCTCATCGCCATCCTGCACGCCATCGGTGCGGGCGCTGCGGCCGACGGCCAGCCCTGGCCCGAGCGGCACCATCTACGCAGCCGGCAGATGGCGTTGTCCGACGCCGACTGCGCACTCACCGGCCAGCGCATCGTGCAGGAGATCCTGCTGGCGGCCGAGCGCACGCGCCAGAACGGCGAGCCGGAGCAGTACGTGGGCGACCGGGTGATGGAGGGGCTGGTGATGGCCGATCTCGCGCTGACCGCCTTCATCCACGAGCGGATGCGACCCAAGGACTGAGCGCGCTTATGGCGCGGACCTTTCTGCCTGTGTGCGGGGTGACGAATGAAGATGCACGGCCTTGCCGCTGCGGCGGTGTGCATCGCGGTGATCGGCGCGATGTGGGTGGAGTGGCCTGAGCCTGCGAGCGATCAGGTGTGGGCCTACCAGAAGCTGCAGCCGGACGATTACCGCCTGCTGCACAGTGATGCGCTCGGCTTCGTGACCGCGAAGGCCCACGAGGGTTTTGAACTGCATACACGCCATGCCAGAGCAACGTCCTTCGAGATCCGATGCAAGCGCGTGCTGGTGATGGAGGTGGAGAATGCGCCCTCGCGCGTGCTGATCCGCATGCCCGCCGATGCACGGTGGCGGGCGCCGGACATCGAGCGTCTGCGCACCAGCTTCGAGCGCTGGCTGGATCTGCATCAGAGCCAGGGAAGGTTGTTGGTGGAAAGTGCGGGGCCTTCGTGGGTTGAGGCGCGGTTTGGGCGCTTCAATGGGGCGATGCCTGATGAGCAGCGGTGTCTACTTGGGGCGCCGCACCGCGATTGACGAGAATCCCCCCGACCGGCCATCCATAACACGAAGCCACCGAAAGCTCTCTCGACAGCAAAGGCGACTCGTGGTCTCACCCGCGCCACAGGCGGTGCCCCTGCCATCCTGCCGCAGCCCCGAGGCTCTTCACTCGAACTTCGTTCGTCAGGCCAGCCGCGAGGTGGGCATCGACACGTTCACGCCAATCCTTGGAATCAGCGGTTGTCGCTTCCAGAAGTTTGCGAAGCAGGAGCAACAGAAAGAAGGAGCGGTTCGGCGCATACGGTGCCTCATGTTCAGACCATCCCGCCGACCGAGGACGAACCGCCGAAACACCGAGCTCCTTGTTCCAAAGCCTGCTGTGATGTGCAACGACGTTTCGCGCCACGCTGGTGACATGCAGCCAGTTCGCGAAGACGGGGGCTGCCAGGCCCATCTCACCCGCAACAGCTTTCTGCTCACGGGTACGAAGCGCTTTGTAGAGGCGGGAGAGCGACCCCAGCGACATGACTTCCGTTGCCATCCAAACCGGTACTTTGGGAAACGCCGGTGAGGTGTACTTGTCCCGGTAGTGCCGAATGAACGTCTCCCTGGAGCGCACCACTTCACTTTCGACGCCATCCAGCCAATCTGCATGCTCCTGTCCAGCGAAGGTCAGATTACACGCTTCCAGATGGCCGAAGGCGCCGCTCGCATGCGCAAAGTGGTACGTGAGCACGGTCCGCGTTGCGACCTCGATATGGCCGACGGCCTCCATCACCAGGTCTCTAAGCGCTCTATCGAACTCATAGAGGCTTATCGCTTCTTCGAATGTCGCTTGATCGCGGAAATTGTCGCTACCGGGCATGCGCTGTGTGTAGAGATAGCCCATAAGACGATAGTAGCCGACACGCTGCAGGTATCGATTGGCATTGGCGGTATCACCAATGGCAAGCCCGCGCTGCTGGAGCAGATCCAACTGTTCCTGAATCGACAGGGGCGGTTTGCGGTAGCGGGTCATCCCGACTCCAATCAGCAGGCAAAAAAAACCCGCCAATTTGAGCATGTCGCGAACTAGCGCGTCAGAGGCTTGGCGGGTGTGTTGGGTGAATTTTAGCGCCCCTTTTGCTTACCTTCAAGTAAATGTGTGTAGTTCTGGTGAAATGTAAATGCCTGTACGAAAAGCACTTCATGGGGAATTTTCTTGGATTTCCGCAGTCTCCCGGGCGCAGATCCAGAGAGGTGAAAGGCCGGCCCGGGCGAGCGGCAACGGCCTATTCCCCGGCGTTGTTCCACGTCATATCGGTTGAGTTCCGACACTCGATCGCGGACACCGGCCGCTATGAAGCGCGCAGGCGCACTCCAACGGTCTGCCGGAATCCCCCTAGCCGCTTCACCTGAAATCCCCGATATCCAACGCGGAACGCCTGCCGCACCATCAAGCGCCCCTCCGCAGGAAACCACACATGAGCCTGGCGCTGGTCCACAGCCGTGCCCGCGCCGGGGTCGATGCCCCGCTGGTGCGGGTGGAAGTGCATCTCTCCGGTGGCCTGCCCGCCACCCAGATTGTCGGCCTGGCCGAGACCAGCGTGCGTGAATCCCGTGAGCGCGTGCGTGCCGCCCTTCTTTGCGCGCGCTTCGACTTTCCGCAGCGACGCATCACGCTCAACCTCGCGCCCGCTGACCTGCCCAAGGAAGGCGGGCGTTACGACCTGGCCATCGCGTTGGGCATTCTGGCAGCCAGTGGCCAGATCGATCCGCAGTCGCTGCTGCAATACGAGTTCCTGGGTGAGCTTGGCCTGACCGGCGAGCTGAGGCCGGTGGCCGGCGCGCTGCCGGCGGCGATTGCGGCGGCTGATGCCGGGCGCATCTTGGTGGTGCCGCCGGGCAATGCCGCCGAGGCGGCCCTGGCCGAGCACGCCGATGTACGTGTGGCGCGCACGCTGCTGGAGTGCTGCGCCGGGTTGGGCAATCCGCGCCTGTTGCTGTCCGTGGAGCGCGTAAACACGACGCCGTTGCCACTGCCCGATCTGGCCGACGTGCGCGGGCAAGCGCATGCGCGGCGCGCGTTGGAAGTGGCGGCCGCCGGTGGGCACCATTTATTGCTGATCGGCAGCCCTGGCTGCGGCAAGACGCTATTGGCCTCACGCCTGCCCAGTCTGTTGCCGGACACCGAGGAAGCCGAGGCGTTGCAGCTGGCCGCGATTGCGTCGGTGAGTGGCGAAGGGCTGGACCCAAGACGGTGGCGGCAGCGGCCCTTCCGGGCGCCACATCACAGTGCCAGTGCGGCGGCGCTGGTGGGCGGCGGCAACCCGCCCTGCCCCGGTGAGATCTCGCTGGCCCATCACGGCGTGCTGTTCCTGGATGAGCTCGTCCTTAGGTCGTCAAGTTGAATGACAACATGTCGGCTTCTGGCGGGAAAAGGGAGTACTCACTGCGTTTCACATAGTCACCATGTGCGGGGTCCGTTTCCGACCAGAAGCAGACTCTAGGGGGAACTCCAAGCAATCGTATGGCATCATCATGCCGACTGAGCGGACGCGGATGAGCTGATCGAGATCGGCCGGGCCGGTGTACCGGACTAAGCACGCTCACGCGATTCGATCACTCAAATTAGTGTCGATCAGTTCTGCTACGAGGTAGGTTCCTGGATGAAATCGTTGTTGCAGTGCGTTGAGTGCACCAAGTCGGGCAGCGTCCAACCGTACCTGTTTGTAGGCGACTACTACGATGGACACACGGTCGAGGCCACATGTCCGCTCGGCCACGCAGCATTCTCCATCGTCCAGAACCCAAAGTTCGAAACGCTGCTGACCGCTGCCGCAGACGCATTGATCCATGATCAGACGCTTCAAGCTGTCGCATGCCTGGCTGCGTCGCGCGAGCGACTTTTCGAGCTTGCGATCCGTGTCTTCGCCCGGTCCAGCGGTGTTGATCCGGGCAACTTCGAGGCTTCGTGGAAGGAGGTGGCCTCGCAGTCTGAGCGGCAGTTCGGTGCTTTCTTGTTTCTCTATCTTGCTGCGACCGGAAAGCCCTACGAGTTCGACAAGAAACTAGCTACTGCCCGGAACGCGGCGCTCCACAAAGGCGAGATTCCAACGACGGGCGAAGTATTCGATTACGCAGACAAGGTCTACCAAGAAATCTCGAACTTGGCGAACTACCTGCGGACTGATCACAAAGAGTCGCTGCGTGCCGTGCTCCACGAAGAGAACATGCGTAAAGCCGGCCGAGCTCCCAAGGGTGTTCCAGTAGGAACCATTGCACTCTTCAGCATCTACGGAATCGAGGCAGAAGAGAACAGGGCAAATTTCAAGGAAGCGTTCGATCAGTACAGAGACTGGTTGCCCGCGCTACCGGAAGTTGCGGAATCGACACAAAAGGCTTCTGGCGTGCATACGACAAGGAGTCATCCGCCGCACTCCGAATAGAACCTTGCTTCCATGGTTCGCTGAGGCGGGATCCGCTTCGTACCCATTCCGATTCATGTGACGTCACGCGATTGGACGTTAATTGAGCACTTCGGAGTGTCTCGGTTCGGAGGCACGTATTTTCGACAAGGCATACTGCAGATACTATTTGGCAACAGGCATACTTGATTCACCTCAGTAACCTTCTCACTCGCACATGTCGAGCTTTCTCAACCCTGACGTTCTGCGGCTCTTCTTCGGCCCCCATTTCGACGTGGATGTCGCCATGGATGCGGTCATGCGGTACCAAGGCGTGAATGTCCTCAAAGGCGAACTTCGTGATTCAGCGACCACAGGTGTCCCGCACACGGGTATCCGGCTTGTCGGCCATCACGACGTGGACACCGGGTCTTCGATTTTCACTTTGATGCTGGAGCCCGGTCATATGAGCGGGGTCAGTTTTTTCGCTGAAAGCAAACATCGCTTGTTCGGAGGCAGCACACTGGTGTGCGTGCCCCTGCTTTACTGCTCGACGGAGCACACACCTACCGGTGATCACATCGTCTATCGGCATACCTACAAACGGCCACTGTTCACTCAAGAAGAGCTTGAGAGAATTAAAAAGAGTGGAACTGCAGAAGAGCAAGTTAAGGCGTTTGTTTTCACCAAAAGCCGCATCGGCTACGAGACGATCAAAGGCATGAGCTATGTCGGCCGATCTCGGCGCTCGTGGCAGCAAAGATACATGGAGCACGTTGAAGAAGCGCTGGAAAAGAACTCGAACCGCCGCTTTCACGAGGCCATGCGGGGGATGCAGGGCCAGAACGTGATCTGTGTGCACGACATCTCGGCTTATGGGATCCCTGAGGCCTCAGCCAAAATGATCGAAAGGCAACTGATCAAGACTTCCACGTTGTATCCGATGGGACTAAATATGCGGATCTAGACCCGTGAGAATTCATCCGCAACGTCATCTTTCTGGTCGCAGGAAATCGACCACTGGCGCAGTGTCCGCTTCCGGCCAAGAGCGGTCCTTCTTGACCTAACTGCTCAGCGGGCTTAGCAATGAACTCCAAACATCGAGAGGCCACCACGATGCGGTCGCCGTTAAGATCTTCTCAGATTCGTTGCAGACGCCGCCAGGTCCAATCTCCGATTCCTGACATTGATGCAAGGTTCCGGCAAACGCTGGCTACGGTGCAGCTGGGGCCATAGCCAAATAGCTCCAGCTTGCCTGCTCCAAGGGCGTCTCGGATACTGATAGGGCATCGTGTCAAGGCAGTTTCACCCTTTCGCCTGAGCTAGCCCGTCGAACATGGCCACCCCGACTGAATCCGAACAACCTAATCTCCTATCCAAGAACGATCCTACGAATAGTCCGTCGGGGCTTCCCCCATCCAATGGTTCCCCCAAGCGGAAGTGGTTGCGACAACTGCACTGGCAAGCCCACTGGCTTCTGCCCAATCTGATCCCGGGTCCATACCGGTCGCATCGTGACTACGAACGCGACCACGACCGGAAGCAGAACGAACGCATCCGCGTGCCGCTCGAGCTGGATCTCAGGGTAAACGTGATCTGGGGCGTCGAACTCTATGGATCGGCGGAAGTAGATGGCCTGTATAGCGGACTGGAAAAGCTTGGCTGGAAAGGCGCGGGTGCCTGGAACGAGAAGGACAGCGTGCTGAGGTGGGTCCGCGAGAGGCGGTCATTTGGTGCAGAGGCCTGGTTGAACGTGGGGTCGGTGCTAGGAAAAGAACGTCGCAGCAACACCTCATTGATCCACAACTTCGCAACGCTGCCGCCGGGAGTGGAGTCGTTGATGGTTCGTGTCCATCAGATCACCTCGTCCCTCACTGCGATGGTCGTGGGATTCGAGCTGGATGAGTCGTTGGCCCAGCGCTATGCGACAGAGCTCAACCAGGACCGCACGACCTACCGCCGGCGCAGCTTTCGGTCTCGCCTATGGATCGAATCCATAGGCCCAGAGAACCAGAAGCGCGAAGCTATCGAGGTAGCCCGGAGGGACCTTCGCCGCATGGTCGGGAACTGGTTCGGGCAGCACATTCCAGGCTTCTTCAGCGGACTGAATCGCCGCGAGAGGTTTCCAACAATGGAATTGCTGACCTCCCAGAGCGGGCCAATCTTTCATGAACCAGAGCATTCGCCAAACAACGGGTTTCCTAACTGGCGCTGGACATTGGCCAATGTTTCTCGGCATGAAACATGGACCTACAAGGACTTGCCTGGGCTTCAGCTATCGATGGGAGGATTCAGGGCGGGAGAGGAAGGGTTGCATATCCTGACTGCCTTGGATGTCGCCGCCTTCCCCAAGGAAAGGGTGGAGTTCTACGGCGGCAAGACCATGAAAGCCGTTCTCTATGTGTGCCACGAGGAACTTCAGGGAATTCTCATTCATGCATCGACGCTCGAATATCTCAAGGAACAACTCCGCGACATCAACGTTACGCGCGAGAACCTAAAGAAGGCACGATCAGGTCGACGTAGCGTCAAGCGCTCGCTGCGCGAGATCAGCCAATTCTTCGATAGAACACTGGGATCACCTGCAGTCGCAAGGGAGCTTGCTCGGAAGTCCAAAGATCTGGGCTGGTACAATCACGATTGCCCATCATTCACCACACCAGGCTGGAGGGATGGTGACAAGCCGCGAGAATTGCCTGAGGAAATTCGCGGCGGAGTCAATTACTTGGCTAATCGACTAACCGAGGAGGAGGTTTCGATACGTGAGCATTTCGAGCAAGTATCTGCAGTCCTCAGCGTTCGCGAGAGCATCAAAGCCCAACGCCGTATGGAATGGCTGACTGTTCTCGCACTGGTGGTGGCGTTCGCTTCGCTGATGGTCGCATTCCTGCCACGGGATAAGCTCGCCAAGGATCTCGACGCCCTAAGGAAAGACGTCGTCTCGGCATTCTGGCAGGCGAGAGAGGGATAGTTAAGAATCTGCACGTTGATAATCCCCACGCTGGGCGGAGTGACCCAGGCTCACCTTTGATACGAAACGATCTTAGTGCGGTTCGGTCCGCCGCACGAGCCAGCAAACAGCCGAACCCAGCACTTGGCGCGGCGGCCGCACCAATGTCCGCTTTCGGCCAGAAGCGGACGTCCAACGCCTGAGTTAAGCCGAGCCGCTAAGCGGCTTCGGCCTGAATGATGGGATGCCCCTTTTCCCTAGTCATCACGCGGCTTCGATGAGCCAGGCCGATACTGAATCGGGACACGGCATCTTGGGGGAATTCCATCCATCAATCTGCGCAAAGCGTTTTAGGGTGTACAGGGCGGCGCGCCCACCGTCACGTACATCTGACCGTCGTCCATTGGCCATGGGTGAATCCCGACAGACCAGAGCGCACGTTCCAGATGGCTTGTGAGCCCATACACGCCTTCAGTGGTGAAATTCTCAGGCACTTCGAAAAGCGTGCGAAGATCACCATGGAGTAGGCTCGACCATCTGCCTAGCTGCAGCGGCGCCAAGGCTGCCTGGATGGGTTCGTGCCTCCCCGCAGCGGCTCCAGAGCTCTGCGGGTCACCACTCGACTCGTTATGGCCATCGACGTGGCCACACCACTGCGCCACATGCTCGATGAGTGGGCCAACATAACTAAGCGCAGTTTCCAGCAGCTCGTTGACATCTTCGGAGGCTTGATACCGCACGTGCGCCTGTTGCAACGCCACGATGATGTCAGGGACATACCCTTTGATAAGAGCTGCATAGCGATCGCTCGCCTCCGTATCGAAGGAGGCCGTCGCACGTGAAATGTAGTACTGGCTCGGAACCGTGGAGATTGCGCGATGCAGGATGTGCGTGAATGGTCCGGCCGGGTATGTACCTTCACTATTCTGAAGGACATGACTTTCATCGAAGCTCGCTGACACCAGCATCTTAGCCATGGTGTGAATTGAGGCGCGCTGCGCGTCAGGTCGGTCTGAGAGCAAGCCTTGTGCGACCGGCCAGCCGAGCACGATGTGTTGTTTTTTAACGCCGTTTCGAAAAACGCTCACGCATCTACCCACGCCGACGCCATCAGGCCGCGGGCTGCTGGTTTGCGCCGGCAGTCGGGGATCACCCATGTCCAGCTCCTGCAGCGTCTGGGCATAGTTCCGTGCGATCGTGATGCCATCAAGCATGTGAAGGGGAAAGACAGCGGAGAGATCCTCGACCGATTCCCGCACGGCGTCAGTCAGCAATGCTGCATGCTCCTCGCCCAAATCGGCTGGCACGCTAAGTGTGTACTCACGCAAACGCGGCGCAGGCGGCGATGGCACTACGCGCGGGAACGACGGTGGATGAACTGACGACTGAACGTCCTCCACAGCATCTTGCACCAAGTGGACCACGGCTTGGCCGGATCGTCGACCTAGTGCCCCGGATAGTTCTGGCATCGGCGATGCGGCGATGAAAAAATCATCGCTGCAGGCGGCGCAGATATCACTGAGCTCGCCGGCGGAAACAGACACTCCCTCGCTGGCCGCCCCAATCAGCACACTGGAATCGTCCAGCGGAAGGATGCATGCATCCAGGTCCTGGGTACCTACTAGCAACAGGGGAGCCCAATCCATCTTGCTTGAACGCGCAACAGCGATGCAATCGGGCAGGACCACCGATTGCAAAGAAGCCTTAGTCCAGGCGAGCTTGGAAAGGGCGCTATCCCAAGCGCCAAAATTGCCTTCTGCCAGCGTGGCTTGGTGAGAGCGAGCGATGATCACGGGGAGTTGCCTGGCAATTTCTGCTTGCACCCCACCGAACGTCCAGTCGAACTCCGGAATGAAATCTTCAAAGTTCTCACGGACATAATACGCAAGCGTGCGCTCCAGGAGCGCCGGGATAACGTCGTGGCCCTCTGCTTCCAAGCGCTCGACCACACCTGAAGTTATGGCTCGCACTTGAGCAGTTGGAGCTGGGGCATCAACGTCTAGCAGTTTGCGAAGGCCAGCCGGGCTCCCCACGCTGTTGAGCATCGCTTGTGTAATCTTTTCGCCTGCGTCACCCAAGGCGGAGCGAATGTACGCGGTCCTGAGAACCAGATGAGTTACAAGTGCGCCGATCCGTTCGGCGTCGAGCCGATCCCCTGCCAGTGAGATGCGCGCATACTGCAGGTCCGACTGCACACGTGACTCCTGATCGGTAATTACGTCGTCCAGTGTGCGCTCGCCGTTCGTAGCAGCCCTTGAGTAGAAGTACTCTCGAACGCCGACGTGGCTAATAGCTAGTTTGCGAGGAGGATTACCTCGGAAGTGCCACCAAGTGCATTCGCCATCAGGTTCCTCTCGATCCGAGGCGAGAAAGCCTCGTTGAAGGAAGCGGGGAATGTAGTGCTGCCGTTTACCTGCCATGATTAAAATCCTTGTTCGTGCAGATCGCCCTTCGGTTGTCACGCGGCATTCGCGTGAAAGCGTGCACCAAGCAAGGCTAGCGGTTCGCCAGGTGCCAAGATAGATTGCTGAAAAAATTTCCCTCGGACCCATGGTCAGAGGACAATCATGCCCGTTCATTGCCAGCTACAGGTATAACTTGCCTGGTATGCAGGATTGTTCATATACACGCGCCTTGCGACGATGGAGGATGCTCACCCGGATTTCGACAAAATCCGCGCTGACGAAGGAACAGATAGAGCCTTAGCGCGCCAGTCGACAGCTGGTCGCGATCGTCGAATCGTTCCAGTGAATCGCACAGGGTTTCGTAGACGGTCGTCAGCCGTTTAGTGCGTACTGCCTCTCGAGCTCTACTGGGTACAACCCGTCGTTGCGACCTACATGTGCCGCGCATGCCATAATGCAGCCTGGACCGGCCAGAGTTCTGTAGACACTCAGTTGCCGCTCTGCGCGTAGCGCCTTTCAAACTCTACCGGTGACACGCCGCCAGCGGAACCATGCCGGCGGATCGGGTTGTAGAACATCTCGATGTAG
>NZ_JBAWUK010000081.1:0-11211 GCF_037079935.1 Stenotrophomonas maltophilia group sp. Smal12
ACCAAAGCCAGAATCAGGGCAAAGGAGGCCACCACCCAGACCACCAACTGATACCCTCAGCCCCGTACACCGGGTGGGTCAAAGTTCAACGCGCAGCCTGGGTCAGTTTTAAGTGCGCGCCAACAGTCACGTCCTTGACGTCATCCAAGGTGCGCTTGACGGCCTTCTTCGTGGCAGCCTTCTTGGCAGGAGCTTTGCGAGTGGCCATGGGTAGGTCTGGGAGGGAAACCAAGGGAAGCTCCATCATGCCGCAGCCCTCCGGCCTGCACCAGCAGCCAGGATGTCGCGCACCCGGACCGCCAAGGCGTGGATCTCCTCCTGGGCCACCCGGGCCCAGCGGCCGTTGGCGTCGAACACGGTCTTTCCCTCCTCGTAGCAGTCCGCAAACAACGCACGATCCCGCACCAGCATGGCGCCCGACATCTTGGGGTGCTCCAGGCGACGTCGATGGGCTGCCCGCCTCTCGTTGGCCCGGTTGGCGATGGGCAGGTAACGCTTTCCCTTCTTTTCAAGAACATCCACGGTTCGCAGGAAGATGAGGAAGCTGGCCCCGTCGAGCAACGTCGGCACCAGGTAGAGGTCCGCCTCGGGAATCACCTCGTTGTCCGGCAGACGCGGCGGGGTGTCGGTGATCTCCACGTCGAAGCCAGGGGAGCGCGATCGCCCGACACTGAACGGTGTTTCGTCCGACAGTGAGGCAAACGCGCAGGCCCCGCCTTGGGGGTCCCAGTCATTGACCAGCACACGCAGGCTGGGGTCACGGGCATAGCACCCGGCTAGATTCAGGGCCAGCGTCGTGCGGCCGACGCCACCCTTGAGTGAGAAGTTGCACAGTCGCATAGGACATCCTTTCGTGAGTAGATAGGGGTTCCTCTCGAATCTACCCCGACGCTGCCATAGCGCAAGTGCATGTTTTTGCAACCCTTTCGGGCCGTTCAGCCCTTGGATTATTTTCTATCCTTCCGACAAGGCGGCTGGACGACGGCAGTCCCACCGCAGCGTGTGGGCGGTGTTTGACGCCGAGCAATGCAGATCGAACGGCTGAGAGGCCATCCATGCTTTGACAGACGGTGGCGCAGCGCCATGCAGTGCTTCGATGATCGTCCAGCGTTGTTTTGCCGGACCGAACTCCGCGAACACGTCCGCTCCGGCTTCAGCCAGCATTCCAGCCATCTTGTCGTAGCACTGTCGCTTGGCCGGGTCATCCTGGTTCACGTGCCACGCCATGCAAGCGACGTGGAAAGCGGTGATTCCGTTGGGCCCCACCGGGTGGTCCAAGGACGGGAAAGCCGTCAGGCCCCTCCACGCCTTCAGACGTGCCTCGCGGATGGCCGCAATGGTTCTCTTCAAAGCCTGTGGGTTGCGGTGCTCGATGGCATCCAGAAGCCGTTGAGCACGCCGGTCTGTGGTCATTTCCATTTCAGCTCCTTGCGCAGCTGGCGCTCGAAGTGGCGTTGCTCGCGCGCCAGGCGGGCTTGCCGGCGAAGTTTGCCTTCGGGCAGGAACGCGGGAACCGTGGGAGGGATGTGCGCGAAAGGAAGGCCAGCAATAAGGCGGGACAAGTTGGCGGGGCTTTCAATCATGGTGGCGGTCTCTTGGGTTGTTTGGAGCTACTTTCGTGAGTAGGTCGACCCACTCACTTGACCTCATGCAACCAGATCGCCGAGCAATGTCAAGATGAAAAATCGACCTTTTTTTGACTAAAAACAGGGGCTTGCGGAATCCCAGGTGCATCGCATGCTGAGTGCATGACGCACACAACCCGCCCCCGTTGTTCGCCCACTCTCACCCACGTTTCCAAGGGCGTGCGCAGCGCGCTGGGCTTCACCCTCACCGAGGCCTTGCTTGCGCTCGGGGCCGTGACCGCCGCCACGGGCGCGATGTTCCTGTTCTTTGGCCAGGTCGATGCAAAGTCCAAGGTGGCCAGCGAGACGCGCAACCTGCGCGAGCTGTCCCGTCGTCTTGAAAGCAGCTTTGGGGTGGTGGGGACGTTCCGCGGGGTGAGCACCACGGCCGTGGTGGTCGATGGATTGGCCCCTGAATCCCAGCTCGGCGCCGGGGAAAACGTTTTGACCAACGCGTGGGGCGGCGCGGTGGACGTCCAGCCTTACACCGTGGATCGCTTCGGCGATTCGTTCTCCGTGAGCTACGCCGGCCTTCCTCGTCAAGCGTGCGTGGCCCTGGTCGCGGCCAACGCGGGCGGGGTGTGGGACGCGCAGGTGTCGGACGTGTCGGTGATTCGAAACACCGGCGGCCAACTCGACGTCGGATTGCTGAGCCGCACGTGTGCGGACAAATCGCGCGTGGTCTTCGTCTACCACAGCGGATTGTTGGGAGGCGAGTGGACCGGATCGCCTCTAGTATTGCCGCCAGCAACACCTCCGGCCACTCCACCCGGTTCTCCGCCCGTGGGATTCCCGGTGGGGCCCGTGGGGCCGGTGCCACCTTCCACGCCGGTGTCGCCCCCAACCG
The DNA here is from genome assembly GCF_037079935.1 of Stenotrophomonas maltophilia group sp. Smal12. Classification (NCBI taxonomy): domain Bacteria; kingdom Pseudomonadati; phylum Pseudomonadota; class Gammaproteobacteria; order Lysobacterales; family Lysobacteraceae; genus Stenotrophomonas; species Stenotrophomonas maltophilia group sp. Smal12. The sequence continues at coordinate 2,473 of NZ_JBAWUK010000081.1, forward strand.
CCCCGCCACCAAGCGTTCCGCCCACGACGCCCCCACCGGTCACGCCGCCCGCTCCCCCGGTGAGCGTGACGCCTCCGGCTCCGCCCACTTCACCGCCGGTCACGCCGCCGCCGATCAGCACCACGATGCCGTGCCGAGAGTGGAGCGAGAACCGAACGATCAACTGCCCAGTGGGCCAGGTGGGCCAGGTGTTCCAACACCGCCGTCACCACTGCGGAACCGACCCGAGTGTTTACGAGGCGTGGGCTGGGTCCACGACGGCCGGCAGTTGGACCACGACCAGCAGCACCTGCACTCCGTGCCCTGCTCCCGAGACCCGCAACGTGGGATGCCCTGCAGGTCAGTTTGGCTCGATCGGCCAGCGGCGGACCTTCTCATGCACGGGCACCGGTTCGTGGGACGCTTGGACGCAAACCAACACCACCTGCGCGGCTTGCCCAGCACCTTTCCCACAAGCCGAAACCCAGTGGGTCGCCGCGAGTGCCGCTTGCCCGGCAGGCCAAAGTGGATCGCACACGTGGCAGGCCGAGCAGCGGCGGACCAGGATGGGGTCTTACAACTGCCCGGCCACCACGTGGTCGCTGCCCAGCCCGACGTTCACCACTTGGACAAATTGGGCGGAGACGGGGGTTCGTCGCAACGAGGCCAATACATGCACACCCAACGCACCACCCCCGACGTTTCCCGAATACACCGGGCGATCTTGGCATTCGTGGGGAGACGGAGGGCACTACGGCTGGGCGATCTTCTGCAACGCTCCCCGGACCCTGGCCGAGCTTCAAGCCACCTCGTTGGCATGCACCTGGCAATACGAAACGAACGACACCCCCACGTTTACGCCAGAGCCACCTGGCGTGACCCGCCCAACACCGGCTTTGGAAGCCTGTGTCTACGCGCTGCGCGCCAACTTAACTCCGATGCCAGGTTACGGCTTCGTCAACCACCCAGGCACCGCGGTTTGGCCGGCGGCTTGCTCGTGCAGCGTCGTGGGTCCAGGCGCGCGGTTCTACTGGCAAGACCTGGGAGCGAGCGACTGGGTGGGCTTTGAATTCAAATGCCCCTGACGGCAAAGAAGGCGGGGGGCATCCCTCACGTTCGAAGTGGCAAAGCTTCGGATCTCCAAAACCGACCGGAGGCAATGCCCTCGCACCAAGCGTGCTTTTCAGAAGGCAGGTGGCTTGGCCACCTGCGGCGGCTTCTGGGCTCTTCGCTGTTGTGCCTCGAAGTCAAACCCCAGCCAGGGTTTTCCACATCGCCTTGCCCTGGGCTTCGTGAACCGATGCGTATTGCTGTGGATCCCAGCTGGTCCCGGTCAGCAGCAGCCCCAGCTCTGCCACGATGGCCTGACAGCGATCGCCAAAAGCCAAGACCTCATTGAAGGTCAACCCAAGCGTGTTGATGTCAAACGCGCCAGGCTCCTCGTCCAGCTTGCGCATTTCCAGGTGGGCGTGGTGCTTGTCCCGTAGGGTCTTGATTTTCGCTGCCACGGGATCAGCCGAAAGGATCACCATTTCATTGGAGACCTTTTCCCAGCCATTATCGAAGCGCGAGTAATTTTCGTCCCGATCGCTCTGTCTGAACTTCTCCTGGAAAACAGCCGAGCTTTCGGGCGGCAGGTCACTGATCGGTTCGTCGTGGAAGTGATCGAACATGCGCCCGTAGCGCTCCCGGTAGTGCTCCTTGATGGCTGGATCTGTTTGCAGCTTTCTCCACAGGTTGGTCAGGCTACCCGACCTGAGATCGTTGTCCAGAAAAAGCCGTGACTGATCGCGCACCAGGTCTTGCCCAAGAAGCGGAGCCAAGTGGTTCCACGCATTGGCGCCGGGGGTCTTATCCAATTTGGCTTTGAGCCCTGCCTGGATCGCGGGGTCTTGAATGAGTGGGGACAAAATGTGCCGGCGCTCGTCGAGGATGTGGCACTCCTGCGTGAGCACCCGAACGAATCCATCGATTTGGCGAATACGTTGTTCCAGTTCCTCAGGCTTCATTCTTGCTCCGCCTCCAGCGGCACCTGCTGGAAACGCACCTGCAGCCGCTTGATGAGCGCACGGGTTTCCGCGTTCGGAGCGCGCGTGGACACCAGCACCGCCTCCCCGTTGGGCACGTGGCGGATGGCCTTCTGCTCGGCCCGGAGAACGGCGCGGTATTTCACCGCTTGATAGACGCCTCGCTGGAGTTCGTCCTCCGAGCACTTGCTGGTTTTAACTTCCACCGCCAGGCGATGTCTTCCGTTATCGAAATGCGCGTCCAGTCGGTCACCCGAGCTCAACAACTTCTCGTTGCTCCCCATGGGGAAGTACCCAAAGTCCACGAACTCTTCGGGATGGCTGGCCACCCACGCCTTCAACGCTTTGTGCTCGTCGCTCTCTGGCCGCCCCCCCTCCTGGACTTTAGGAAGGGGAAGAGGCGCATCCGCTGCCACCTCTTCAACCGCCCCGGCGGACGGGGTCAGCATGGTGGCTCCCAGAGCGCGGGCGACCCGGTCCCAATTGGGATAGGTGAAAACGTCTTCCATCGCCTCTCGCAAGTGCGCACGGCGCTCTTCCTCGGTGTCCAGCTTCTTCCCCGCGAAGTAAGCTGGCGAGATGGTGATCGCCCCCTCGCCAGGGTGTTTCGTGTTCTTGTTGACGACGATTGCGTGGAGGGGCGGGATGGGTTCCTTCCACTGCTCGCTGAGCCACTGCAGGGCCTGGGCCACTCCCCCGGCGACGGTGCCGTAGAGGTCTTTGCGGGGTTTGATCTCGTGTCCGAAGGTGTCGTGCAGCTCTTGGGCCAGGTCGCTGTAGGAATGAGCTTCACCCTCCTGCGCCCACCGGATGAGGATGGGCAGCGCGTCCGGGATAACCCGGCTCCGCCAGGGTGTGCGTGCAAACTCCACCTTCGACCAATCGAACTTTTCCATCCTCTACTCCTCCCTTGTCGTCTCGCCATGGTAGCGGCGGGACCAGCACGGGAAAACGATGGGGGCCGATGTCCTGCCCCCTCCCTTCTCAATCCTCGTTGGGCAGCATGATGGTGACCACCGGCTCCAGGGCGTCCCCGGGCCCACACAGTGCTTTCAAGGTGACAAGGCGATGGGTCGACCGCGTCAGGCCAGACCCGGCCTCCGGGTGGGCTTCGTTTGACAACCAGTCGCCGGCGTCGGACAGAGCCACGTGGAGCTGGTAGTGGATCTCCGAACCGTTGCCCTGATGCCGCTTGATGGCGACGTGGAGCATGAAAAGCACATCCCAGAGCCGGCCGTCCACCGACTGGCCGCGCACCTCCAGTCCCGCGGGCACTTCCACGTAGCGTGCCCACGCAGCGCGGGTGATGGCCACGGGCAACTTGAAACCGGCTTCTTTGGCCACGTCGGACACGTCCACCAAGACGCCGTCCTCGATCGCCTGGGCGCGGGTGTAGGAATGGATGAGGTCGGAAGGCTCGAACATGTTGTTTCCTCGCTTGGTGAGTAATGGCCCGGTCCAGGGCATCCGGTGCGGATGTCTTGGAATGGGAAACCCACCGCCCCACCGCTCGGCGCGGTCAAGGGAGGAAATGGAAGGGCTGGCGCGGCCCGCAGCGAAGCGAGGACACGGGCCCTGGAATGGCCCTTGACCGGAGAAGCCGGGCGTTGGGGCCGCGCGCAGCGCACAGGGCTTGAATGAGGTGCCGCGGGCGGCACACCGATTCGGCGTTGAACTTGGGAATACCGTCAGGCCTGGGCGCAGGCCAGAGGGACCCGGTCCATCCAGGTGCTCTGCCCTGCCGATGCTTGGGCGGTGAGCGGGCCAAGGCCCTGGACAAACGTCAGGCGTGCAAGCTCGACGTCGCTCTGGGGCCAGTAAGGACCATCCGGCGAGAACACGAAGTGGTCCCCTTGAAGGGCCCCACAGGTGGTGCAGTGATGGGCCAGGTAGGTTTGCCCTGACGTTCGAGTAGTGGCGAAACGAAGCCAGGGCGCGTGGCCCGCCACGAAAGCGACAGTGTCCTCGTCCAAACGCTCGATGTAGCGCAACACGGCACCCTCCCCCTGATCCACCAGACCCTCGTCGTCGTGCTCCTCGAACGAGGGCACCCAGATCGCGGCGGTGGGGGACGGGGCGTGGCAGAAATGGCACTCGGTGTGGCCGAGCAGCAGGCCGTAGGCCGGAGCCTGAAGGGTGGATGGAGGGGCAGCGTGGGTCATGGAGCCATTTTGCCCTGGGTGTCAGCCGGTGAGACGAGCCTGCGTTGAATCGTGGGTGTTTCGGAGCGTGCCCCGCTGTGAACCCAGCCACGCCATTTGCTTGTATTCGTCTTTGCTGAGCAACTTGGACACTCCCAGCCACTGCACCAGGTGGTAGTGCGCAATCGTTCGTGGGTAGCGCTGAATCCCCTCGTGCAACAGTTTTGGCAGGTAACACACAGAACCATCGCGGCGCTCGTATGCGTAATAGCGGTGGCGGGCGGCACGCGTGGTCATGGCGTTTCCCTCAGTGCGCCCAAAGGGCACGATCGATGCAGCGTTCAAGGCGCTGGGCCAACCTAACGCTGAAAGGAAGGGCGATGGGGGCAGCGATGGCGAGAAGAGAAAGGGTCATGTCGGCGGTTCCAGTCGGTGGGTAGAGCGTTGCGTTCTTCCTGATCCCAACGTAGACCGCCCTGGAAATTTGTCCACGGTTGTAGTGGACAGAATCTTGACAAAAAGTAAAAACTGCGGAGCTAAGGCCGCAGTTATTCCTAACATCCCTTCTCGCGCCGAATGCGTCACCTGCTCTTTTCCACCGCTGCTTCTACAGATGCCGGCGCGCAGCGACCGGTGGCGGCGTTGGGCCGTTGGCTCTACAGCCTTGCCCGCTTTGCACTGACACTTCCCCGGGCTGCCCATGCATGCTCCAGGTGGACAGCACGTTGTTCGGCTTCCACCGTGGCCACCACGTGCGGCATCGCCGCCTTCAGCGATGGCGTGTTCCAGAACGGGCTGCCCCGGTGAGGGTTGCCGCCCAGCCGCAACAGCAGCAACGCCGTCTGTTCAAGTCGGCTGCGCTCGTCGGCGTCGTCGCTCAGCTGGTAGTCCGCCGCCAGCTTTTCCAGCGGGCGCTCGCACCAGTGGTTCCTCTCTTGAGGGTGCGCACCAGCTTGCAGGAGGGCTTCGACGATGCGGGGCCAGGCAAGTGCGGAATGGAGCGCGGGACCTTCGTTGAGGCGCCACGCGTTGGGGTTGGCGCCCTGCCGCAGGGCCTGTAGAGCGCCGAAAAGGCTTCCCTCGACGCACGCGTGAATCAGCTCAGCGCTCGGACTTCCTGGCGGTGGTGGGTGGCGGTCAGCCATGGCGGCTGCCCCGAACCTGGTTCCGAATGAGATGTCCTTGGACGCAGTCTCGGATGATCTGGCGCACCGCTTCTGCGGTGGAAATCCCAGCGTTCACCGCGCCCTGCTCCACCGCCTCCAAGACGCTGCGCTGCAGCGGAAGGTAGGCCAGCCGCACGTCCCGTTCCCCACCCAGCCGACGCTTGCTCAGTGGGTAAGGTTTGGCGGCATACATGGCGAGCACTTGGCGCACGGCTTCGTTTCGCGTGACCTGCACGCGCGCGGCGGCCGCCTGCAAGCGCTCCAGATCACGGGAGTAGCCCCGGGAGGACGGAAGGGTGGCCAAGTCTGGGGAACGGACGGGTTTAAGCACTTCTCTTTCCTTGGACGGCGGTCACAGACGCACGCGCTGACGGGGAGGTTCCAGGGCCGCCGCCGGAGCTGGCGCTTGGCTCTGGGCCTCTTGGCGCGGGTTCCACACTTCCCCACCGATGATCATGCTCGGGCCACCTGTAGCAGGAAGGACCTGCGAAAGCCTGGCTTGCTTCGCTGCGGCGTTGAGCGCACGCGCGGTGTCCTCCTGCATGCTTTTGGCTTCGTAGATCACCGGCCCCTTCAAGTGGCCCTGCGCTTCGTCCACAAGGGCGGCAAGGATTCGACCGAACTTTGACTTTGGCCCTTGGTTGCGAGCATCGACGTCCCAACGCTCGATCACTTCGAACGCCTTCTCGTGACGGTGGCCAGACTTGTTGAGCTCGCCAAGCGCCGCTTCAGCGTCTTGCACGTTGAAGCGAATGGCGGAGAGCTTCACCGGGTGCGCGTAACCACCACCACTCGATGCCGATTGCGTGATGGCGACCGCTTGGTTTCCGTCGCTGACGAGGTGATGAATTTTCATGTCGATTTCCTTGGTGGTTTTCGGAAGGCGCGATTGCCCATCCACAAATTCAAGGTAGATCGCACTGGAGTTTTGTCCACGACTGTAGCGGACAAAATCTTGACTAAAAGCAAAAACTGCGACACTGAGGCCGCACTTTTTCCTAACATCACTTCTCGCGCCGAAGGCGTCACCTGCTCCTTTCCCACCCCCGCTTTTACAGAAGCCGGCGCGAAGCGACCGGCAGTGGCTCTGGGCTTTGTTTTTTCAAAAAAAAAGCCCCCTGGCGGGGGCCTTAAAGGACATTGGTTGTTCTTACGCGAGTATTCTTTTGTCAGCACGTCTCACTCCGCGCACTCCACGTCGATCCATTCTTCATCGAACCATTCGTTCAGCGTCGCCAGGTCTTTGACCTTGCAATTGGTGCCGTAATCCGACCCTTCGATGTCGAGCCCCACTTCATAGAGGAGCTCCCCGTCCTCTTGACGCTGCACATTGACAGAGACGGTTTGCTCAGCCAGCAGCTCGTCGTCTTCGCGTCCCAGCTCTGCCCAATTGCGGTTCAGCAGGAAAGCCAGCAATGCGTCTTCAGCGGAAGACTGGAACGCGGGATAGCCCGCCGCGCCGGTCGAATAGGTATACCCAGACAACTGGTCAAACAAAGTGCTGGCAGCGGCATGCGCAGCTTCGTGAGCTTCCTTGACGGTGATGGTGTCGTTTGTGATGAGCATCGTGTGGTTCATGGCGAGATCCTTGTTTGTCGGTTGGCACTATTGCCTTCCCATGTATCCAAGGTAGATCGCCCTGAAAATTTGTCCACGGTTCTGGTGGACAAAATATTGACTAAAATCAAAAACTGCGGAGCTAAGGCCGCAGCTTTTCCTAACATCACTTATCGCGCCGAAGGCGTCATCCGCTCTTTTCCTACCCCCGCTTTTACAGAAGCCGGCGCGAAGCGACCGGTGGCGGCACTGAGCTTTTCTTGGCACAAAAAAAGTCCCCCTCGCGGGGGCCCCAAAGGACATGGATTGATCTTACAGGCTGGTGGAGCGCCAAAGCTTGCCTGCGATGCCACCGACGATGAGGGCCACCGGCATGAGCGCCGTCAGAGCCATCGGGGGCACGGAGGTGAAGAAGTTTCGCTCGCTCTCCTCCAACCCCGGGTAGAGCAGGCCCACAGCAACGCTGGCCAGCTGCAGGGCAACGACGACGAGCAAGCCCACCAGGGCGCCCTTTCCAAAGCCACCTTTGGGCGGCGAAACCGGGAGCCCGCTGGCCCTTGCCGCGCGCACGCGGGCCGCTCGCCAGTTCAACACGTAGAGAATCGCCAGCAAGAGCAGCACGGCTGCCCCACCAGCGGCTGCCAGGCCGGCCTGCCAGCCGTAGCCCTCGTTCTGGCCGATCTCTTGGGCCCCGGCAAGAAACAGCAAGCCCGCTCCCCCAAGGATCACAGTGGCGGGGGCCAACAAGCCCCACTGCATGTGACCGCCGGGGGTGTGGTGAGCGTTGTAAGACATGGGACCTCCTTAAAGTGGTGTTCCTCAATGCATACCGCGATTCCGGTCCTTGGCAAGGTCAGCCCTTCTTCTGGGCTCCGGCCGGCACCCAGCCGGTGGGCTGCTTCTCAAAGACGAAGTCGTAAGCCGGCGGCACGGGGACGGGCTTCAACTGCTGCCCGCCCTGGAACCCGACCACGTCCAACGTTCCACCGGTCACGCACGTGGCACGCTGGGGACCAGTTGAGGTGCAATCCGCGGTGAGGTCTTTCCAACCCCGGACCTCGATTCGTTGGCCCATTTCACTGGAGAGGTTGGCATTGGCATGCGCCTCGTAAGCGTGGGCGACTTGTTCGATGGTGGGAAGATCAGCTTTGCTGCTGCAGGCAGCCAACCCTGCGGTGATCAGGCCGAGGGAAACGAGGGTTGCTTTCATGCCGGAGCTCCTTGCGTATGGGTCAAATCAACGTCGATCGTTTCATCGCGGTATCCGAGCCGAACCCTCTCTATCGTCACGTCCATCTTTGGCACCGTTCCCTCCACCCAGACCCGGTTGACGGAGAACACCACCAAATCGTCGCGGTAGCTGCGACCTTGTCGCGCCAAGTTCGCGGCCGCTTGGGCGTCCATTCGGATGAGCAGATGGAAGCGGCCGGCGTTGGGTGGGCTGGACACCCCCGTGGAGGTGCGGTGAACCCACGGCACAAAGCCCTTGCCGGTGACGCTTTGTCCCGCCGCGGACACCTGAGGCATCGGGATGAATCCTTCCAGCACGCCACGGTCGGCCCGATAGGCGACATCGCCCAGCGCTTGGAACGTGGGACGAATCGCAAACCGTCGGATGGCCTTGAAGCGCTGCAGGCGCGCGTCGAAGGCCGGGCCATAACGGCGCTCGATGGCAGCCGGATCATTGCCCGAGACACCGTTGGCGCCGTGGGCCTTCGTGTCCATCAGCCACCATTGCCTCAGGCTGTTGGCGCGCACTTAAAACTGACCCAGGCTGCGCGTTGAACTTTGACCCACCCGGTGTACGGGGCTGAGGGTATCAGTTGGTGGTCTGGGTGGTGGCCTCCTTTGCCCTGATTCTGGCTTTGG
>NZ_JBAWUK010000082.1:0-10804 GCF_037079935.1 Stenotrophomonas maltophilia group sp. Smal12
CGGGCGGTCGGGGGGCGGGCGGGGGGGTGGTGGGCGGGGCGGCGCCGCGCGAGTTGGGCGGGGGGTGTGGGGTGCGGGGGGCTTGGGGGGTGGGCTGGGGGGTGCGGTGTGGGGGGGGGTGTGGGGGGCGCGGGGGCGGGCGGCCCCGCCGCGGCGGGCGGGGGGGGGGCGGCCCCCCCCCCCCCCCCCCCACTACCGCATGGCAGTCACCCCGGTACCGGGCAGTTGCTGGCCTCCAGCACGCCCTGCAACCGTTCGCGTTCGCCCCGGGCCTTGTCGCGGTTCTCCGGCGAGGCGAACCGCTCGCGGCCACGTGCGTCGCGGAAGCGTTGCTGCCAGCTGCTGCAGCGCTGCGCGTCCGGCAGTTCCTCGCAGCGGTCGCGCACCACTTCGCAGCCTGCAGCGTTGACCGGTGTGGCGCCGCCCAGGCCCTGCACGGTCATCAGTTCGCAGCGGCCGGGGGCAGCCTCGTATTCGTGCAGGTAGCCACCGCCCTGGCTGTCGGTGCACTGGAAGATGGGCGGCAGCGGCGGCTTCGGCGGCGCATTGCTGTCCGGCGCGGCATCGGCCTGGCGTGGCAGCGATGCACTGTCGAGTATCAGATCGCCGCCTTCGCGTTCGACCATGCCGGCTTCCATGATCGTGCGTCCTTCGCCGGGGCGGCGGGGGCTGGGCGCGGAAGCCGGCGGCATACCCGCCGCCGCCGGTTCGGGTGGCGACGGCACAGGGGCCGGCGTGGGCGACGCACTGGCAGCGGCCGGAATCCGCACCACCTGCTGCTTGCTGCCGCCAGGGCAGGGCGTACGTTGCAGGGTGGGCACATCGCTGTTGCTGGAGGTGCAGCGGTAGATCACCCCGTCGTCGGCCACTGCGTTGCCGGCGAACAGGCCCAGGGCCAGCCAGATCAGGTTCTTCATGCGCACAGCGTACATGCCACGGCAGGTGCTGCGCTCAGCGTTCGCAGTCGCGCGACAGGCGCGCGTCGATGCCACGCTGTTCGTTGCTGATGGCGGTGCGTTCACTCTGCAGCGCGCTGTTGTAGCGGCGGTCCAGTTCCCAGCGGCGGTCGCGCAGGCGCGCGCAGACTTCCTGTGGCGGCAGCGCATGGCAGCTGTCGCGGACCAGCACGCTGCCGGCCGGAACCTGTACACCGACACCTACCGCTGGCGGCCGGTAGCCGGTTCCTTCACCGATGGGGGGGCCGACCGGCGTGCCGAAGGCGGGGCGTGGGCCGGGATGGACCGGGCCGTGGTGCCCATGCGGGAGCCAGACGCTGGTCCACAACGGCACCCAGCGCGGATTGCCCTCGTTGTTGTCGCTGGTGTAGCGGCGACCGTCGTCGCTTACGCACTCGTACAACGGTTGTGGTGGCTGGAGGTAGACGTGGCGGACCTCACGATCACGCATCACCGGAACCTCGTCCGGCCGGGCGGGTGCCGCGTCGCTGCGCACCACCCGGGGGGCCAGGTCGCGCGGGCGCTGCAGGTCACGCACTTCCTGCCGGCCACTGCTGCATGGCTTGTCCTGCAGGGCCACGGCGCCGTTGCTGGCGACACAGCGGTACACGCGCACGTCCTCGGCGGCGGGTGCGGTCCATGGCAGCAACAGGCACAGGCCCAGGGCGGTGCGCAGCAGGTTCATGGCGGCAGGGTGCGTGATTGTCCGCGGCAGTGCAATCGTCGGTTCAGGAGCGCAGCACGTTGCCGCTGAGCGCGTCGCGGATCGGGGTTGGCTGGGCCAGGCCGCCGGTCTCGCCGTCGAGGAGGCCATCGAGCAGGCGCAGCAGGCGCGGATCGAGCTCGGCACGGCTGCGGGCCGGTGGTTCACCGGCCAGGTTGGCGCTGGTGGAGACCAGCGGGCCACCCCAGGCGCGGCACAGGGCGGCGACCAGCGGGTGGGCGCTGATGCGCACCGCGATACCGCTGTGTTCGCCGGTGACCCAGGGCTGCGCGTGCGGACCGGCCGGCAGGATCCAGGTGTTGGCGCCCGGCCAGCTGGCCAGCACCGCGCGCTGGCGGGCGTCGGGCAGCGCCTGCAGGCGGACCCAGCCCTCCAGCTGCGACAGTTCGGCGGCGACCAGGATCATGCCCTTCTCGATCGGGCGCTGTTTCAGCCGCAGCACCGCGTGCACCGCGGCTTCATGTGACGGATCGCAGCCCAGGCCCCAGACCGCTTCGGTCGGATAGGCGATCACGCCACCGGCGCGGAGCGTGGCGACAGCAGAGTTCAGGGTGAGTTCTTTCATGACGGCGACCGGCCCGGCGTGGGCCTCCATTATCCCCCCGCTGCGTGCAGAAGGGGTGGAACGCGCCCGCTCGGTATTGCCGGCCGCTGGCCGGCATCCGAGGTTTCCAGGTGTTGCCGGCCAGCGGCCGGCACCGCCTCTCATCCGCGCATGGCGTGGATCTACTTCTTTGCGGCGGTCTTCTTGACGGCCTTCTTCGCCGGTGCCTTCTTTGCGGCAGCTTTCTTCACCGCCTTCTTGGCCGGCGCTTTCCTGGCCGCTGCCTTCTTCGGCGCTGCTTCCTTCTTCACTGCAGACTTCTTGGCCGGCGCCTTCTTCGCGGCGGCCTTCTTGGCGCCGAAGCCCTTGCGCACCGGCTTGCCGGTTTCTTCCATCAACTGTTGCACTTCGGCCAGGGTCAGCGAGGCTGGCTCGCGATCCTTGGGGATCTTGCCGTTCATCTTTCCATCGCTGATGTACGGGCCGAAGCGGCCGTTCAGCACCTGGATGTCGCTGCCCTCGAACTCCTTGATGATCCGGTTGCGCGCGATCTCTTCCTTCTCTTGGATCAGGAATACGGCGCGGGCCAGGTCGATGGTGTACGGGTCATCTTCCTTCTTCAGCGAGGCGTAGGTGCTGCCGCGCTTGGCGAACGGGCCGAAGCGGCCGATGCCGACGCTGACCGGCTCACCATTGTCCTCGCCCAGCGCGCGCGGCATCAGGAACAGTTCCAGCGCGTCTTCCAACGAGATGGTGTGCATCGACTGGCCGGGGCGCAACGAGGCGAACTTCGGCTTTTCCTCGGCGTCCTCGGCGGTGCTGCCGATGGCGGCATACGGCCCGAAACGACCCAGCCGCACGCTGACCGGCTTGCCGGTCTTGGGGTCGGTGCCGAGCTCGCGCGCGCCACTGGCCTCGGCGCGGTCGACCGATTCCTTCTTGTCTTCGACCAGTTCCTTGAACGGCTCCCAGAAACGGGCCATCAGCGGGATCCATTCTTCCTCACCGCGCGAGACGGCATCGAGCTCGTCCTCAAGCCTGGCGGTGAAGTCGTAATCCACGTACTGCGTGAAGTGGCTGGACAGGAACTTGGACACCGCGCGGCCCACGTCGGACGGGCGGAAGCTGCGGCCTTCCATTTCCACATACTTGCGGAACAGCAGGGTCTGGATGATCGAAGCGTAGGTCGAGGGACGGCCGATGCCGTACTCTTCCAGCGCCTTCACCAGCGCCGCTTCGGTGTAGCGCGGCGGTGGCTGGGTGAAATGCTGTTCGGCCAGGATGCGTTCCAGCGGGATGCGGTCGCCCGGCTTCATCGCGGGCAGCTTGCGGCCCTCATCTTCGTCCTCGGCGCTCTTGTTGTCCTTGCCTTCCTCGTACACGGCCAGGAAGCCGGGCACGACCACGGTGGTGCCGCTGGCGCGGAACACGTGTTCGCTGCCGGCCGACAGGTCGACGCTGACGGTGTTGAGCGTGGCCGGGATCATCTGGCAGGCCACCGCACGCTTCCAGATCAGCTCGTACAGGCGCCGCTCGTCGTCGGTCAGGAAGCGGGCGACCTGCGACGGCGTGCGCAGGGCCGAGGTCGGGCGCACCGCTTCGTGCGCTTCCTGGGCGTTCTTCGACTTGGTCTGGTAGGTGTTGGGCTGGTCCGGCAGCGAGGCGATGCCGTAGTCGCGGGCGATCACGTCGCGGATTTCCGCCAGCGCGTCCTGCGACAGGTTCACCGAGTCGGTACGCATGTACGAAATCAGGCCGACGGTGCCTTCGTCGCCGATGGCCACGCCCTCATACAGCTTCTGCGCCACCTGCATGGTCTTGCGGGTGGTGAAGCCGAGCTTGCGCGAGGCTTCCTGCTGCAGGGTGGAGGTGGTGAACGGCGGCGCCGGGCGGCGCTTGCGCTCCTTGCTGGCGACGTCGGTGACGTGCAGCGAACCCTGCGCGGCCTGCTGGATGCGCATGCGCGCCGCTTCAGCGGTGTCGCCATCGGTGACGGTGAACTGCTCGAACTTCTGCCCGTCCAGCTTGACCAGCTTGGCATTGAAGTGCTGGGACGGGTGCGCGCACTCGGCAGCGATCGACCAGTACTCGCGGGCGATGAAGGCTTCGATCTCTTCCTCGCGCTCGACGATCATGCGCAGCGCCGGGCTCTGCACGCGGCCGGCGGACAGGCCGCGCTGCACCTTGCGCCAGAGCACCGGCGACAGGTTGAAGCCGACCAGGTAGTCCAGCGCGCGGCGGGCCTGCTGGGCGTCGACGAGGTCGCTGGCGATCGCGCGCGGCTGGCTGATCGCTTCCTTGATGGCGCGCGGGGTGATCTCGGTGAACACCACGCGCTGCATCGGCTTGTCCTTGACCAGCCCGCGTTCCTTCAGGATCTCGGCGATATGCCAGCTGATCGCTTCACCCTCGCGATCCGGGTCAGTTGCCAGCAGGATGTCGTCGGCGCCCTTGGCGGCCTTGGCGATCGCATCGACATGCTTCTCGTTCTTGTCGATCACGTCGTAGTGCATGGCGAACCCGTTGTCCGGGTCGACCGCGCCTTCCTTCGGAATCAGGTCACGCACATGCCCATACGAGGCCAGGACGGTGTAGTCCTTGCCGAGGTATTTGTTGATCGTCTTGGCCTTGGCCGGCGATTCGACGATGAGCAGGTGCTTGGGCATGGCAGCAGTGTCTGTGGGGCGAGCCGCAGGGAAGGGGCCGCTAGGGTGGAGCAAACGGCCGCATTAGTGAAGCGGCCACGGACAAATCAATACGCTGAACGCCCGGTAGTGTGCCGGGCGTTCAGGTTTCACCTTATTAGAGGAATCACGCCCGGCCAGCCCCTGTCAAGCAGCCAGACGTGAGGATGGCCGTTCATGAGGCCATCTTGGCGATGAAGCCGACCGCAGCCACCAGCAGCACCAGGCCCGCGACCGTCAGCAGGCCGGTCAGTACCAGGATCACGATGGTGACCGTACCCAGCTCATGGCGCTGCAGCTGCGGCTGGTCGGTGTAGGCCCAGCGGTCGACCACCAGGGTGTCGCAGATCATGTCGTGCAGGCCCTGCTTGCGCTCGGTGAAGGCGGCCATCAGGAAGCCGATCCCCAGGGTGAAGCTGCTCAGCAGCATGGCCCAGTAGCGACCGAAGGCGCGGCCACGGGTCAGGCGGTCACCGTTGCTGCGCACGACCTTGATGCCGACCGCCATCTTGCCCAGCGTGGCGCCGCCCTGCGAGGAATGGAACCAGGTGTAGTAGGCCACGCCGATGGCCATGTTGATCAGCGCGCTGGCCAGCTGCGCGACGATTTCGATGGAGGTTTCGCCACTGCCCACCGCGCCCATGCTGGCGCCAAGCACCACGCCGATGATGGCGCCGATGATGCCGCCCGGCACGGCCAGCACGAAGTAGTCGATCATGTAGGCCGCGACGCGCTTCCAGAAGCCGGCGTAGACCACCTCGCCGCCGATCACCGGCCGCGCGCCACCGGCAGCGGCGGCGGCCGGGGCGTTGTAGGGCGAGCTGCTGAGCGCGCCCGTGCCAGGCAGCGGCGCAGTGCCGTTGTCGATGGCGGCGTAGTCGCTGCGCAGGTCGAAGCCGCCACTGGCAGTGGCGGTGCTGGCGTCGGCCAGCGTCTGCAGGCCCAGTTCATCGACCACCTGGCGCAGTGCAGCCCACTGGGCCATGCCTTCGCGCCAGACCAGGGTGTCCAGGTTCAGTTCGCCGCGCTGGAAGCGCTGGCGGATCTCCTGGACCGACAGCGGGCCCTGGCGTTGCTGTCCTACGGCGTAGTACCACTCAGTCATTGCATGTTCCCTGTTGGATCGTCCTTGGAGGTGCTGCCGTGCGCGTGGCTCAGCCGCGGCACGACGTCGGCAGGTACCTGTCGTCGCTTTCACCGCTGCATTCCCAGCGGCCGCTGTCGCGATCATATTCCAGCCACAGCAGGTCGCCATCGAGGCTCTTGCCGGGCACGGCCAGCGTTGCTTCGATGCCACAGTGACCGTTGTTGAAGCGGCCGATGTTCACCGCCGACAGGCCGGCCTGGGTGAAGTCACCCGGGGCCGGGAAACCGGCATCGTTGGCGCCGGGGCAGCGGCCTTCATCGTCGGCGAAGTGCTGCACCTGCTGTTTCAGCGGCTGCAGGGCATTGACCGCGGTCGCGATCCTGGCACGCACGGTGTAGTCGTTGTATGCGGGCAGGGCGATCGCCGCGAGGATGGCCATGATCGGTACCAGTACCAGCAGCAGGCCGCCGCCGATGATCGCGGTCAGGGCGCAACCGGAGAGCTTCTTCTTCGGCGGTGGCAGAACCCCGGCTGCCGCTTGGGTGGCATAGGGCGTGGACGGCGGCAGCACAGGCGGCTGCGGCGGAGGGGGGGCCACCGGTTCCGGTTCCGGCTCGGGTTGCTGGGCCGGCGCAGCAACGTCCAGTGCCGGCACGATCAGGCCCAGCTCGTCGACCACGGTACGCAACGGCTGCCATTGCGGCAGGCCGTCGCGCCAGACCAGGGTGTCCAGGGAGATCTGGTTGTTTCGGAACAACTCGACCAACTGTTCCGCCGGCAGCGGGCCTTGCTGCCGGTTGCCTTCTGCATGGAACCACTCGCTCACGGGGACGCTCCTGAATGCGCTATGCCCCAAAGTGTACGGTCAGTGAAGGGGTTCTGGCTCGTCCATGAACATCTGCGTCTCCATCCAGGCATAGGCCGCTTCGGAGCCGGGCTGGTTGAACAGCACCATCAGCACGACCCATTTCAGGTCGTCCAGGTCCAGTTCGTCCTGGTCCAGGGCCATCGCCCGGTCCAGCACCAGCTCGCGCTGGTCGGCGTCGAGG
Source organism: Stenotrophomonas maltophilia group sp. Smal12 (assembly GCF_037079935.1). Classification (NCBI taxonomy): domain Bacteria; kingdom Pseudomonadati; phylum Pseudomonadota; class Gammaproteobacteria; order Lysobacterales; family Lysobacteraceae; genus Stenotrophomonas; species Stenotrophomonas maltophilia group sp. Smal12. The sequence goes on from NZ_JBAWUK010000082.1 coordinate 7,045, forward strand.
ATGCCGTGCTGTTCCAGGTACAGCAGGAAGCCGCGGCATTCCACATCCAGCTTGTCCAGCTCGGGGCCATGGTAGATGCGCACGGGGCCGTCGACCCGCGCCTGGGCCACGCTCGGCCGCTGGGCGGCCAGGGCATCGAGCCAGTCGAACGCCTTGTTGATCTCGGTGGGGCTGAAACCGGCCTGGATCAGGCCGTTCTGCAGCGAATCGCGGTCACGGATCAGGTCCGCATCTTCGCTGAAATAGTGTTCAAACAGGTACAGCAGTACATCCAGGATGCTCTCTTTCATTGCCCCTCGGCCTGCGTCGCGCGACGCTGTGGAGGTGAAGAAACTAGGGAGTTCGACAGTAGCGGCCGTGTACGCACACCACGATTCCCGCCAGTTCCATGGCAAGCAGCATGGAGGACACCTGGGACGCCGTCAATCCACAGCGCGTGATCAGTGAATCCATACCGCTTGGGTTGTGGTCCAGGGCTCGCCACAAGCACTGGTAGTCAGGGTCGTCGGCCCAGCGCGCCGGCAGGAGGGCCGGCAGTGCCTGTTCAGTGGGGGTGACCAGCCGCGATTGCAAGCCCGGCAGCTGCTGGCGAAGGGCGGGGGCGAGCAGTTCCAGAACCTCCTCGGGGCGCTCGACCAGCGCCGCGCCCTCGCGGATCAGGCGGTGGCAGCCCGCCGCGCGCGGGTTGAGCACCGATCCGGGCAGGGCACAGACCTCGCGGCCTGCCTCGGCGGCCAGGCGCGCGGTGATCAGCGCTCCCGAACGCTGCGCGGCCTCGACCACCACGGTGGCCAGCGCCAGCCCGGCTACCAGCCGGTTGCGCGCGGGGAAGTGGCCTGGGCGGGCCGCCGTACCCGGCAGGTACTCACTGAGCACCACGCCCTCGGCGGCGATGCGCGCCTGCAGCCGGGCGTGGCTGTCCGGATAGGCGCGGTCAGGGCCCGTGCCGATCACCGCCACGGTGCAGCCACCGGCCTCCAGCGTGGCCTGGTGCGCAGCCGCATCGATGCCTGCGGCCAGGCCGCTGGTCACCGCCAGGCCCGCCTCGACGAAACAGCCGGCAAAACGCGCGGCCAGTGCGCGCCCGCCCGGGGTGGGGGAACGGCTGCCGACCAGCGCCACCGACGGGCGCCAGGCCAGGCTGGGGTCTCCGGCGACGAACAGCGCCAGCGGCGGGTTGGGCACCTCCAGCAACGAGGGTGGAAAGGCCGGATCGGTGCAGGGCAGCAGGTGATGGTTGTCCTGTTCCAGCCAGCGCAGGGCGGATGCACACGCCCGGGCGTCGGGACGTTCCAGCGCGGCGCATTGCTCCGGCGTGCAGCCGTGCGCGCGCCAGTTCGCCGGGCCTTGCGCGATGGCGGCTTGCGCACCGCCCGCGGCCTGCAGCAGGGCCCGTCGTGGCGCCAGTGCGCCTCCCGCCATCAACAGGCGCAGCAGCGCCTCATATGCATGCGTGGTCATCCCCCACTATCGGCCGCACGCAACAAAGGCGCCCTAGGGCGCCTTCGCATGTGATCGTCAGGTTTTCCCGCAGACGCCTGCCGGGCAGCGGCCGGCACGCCCGGCAACGGTTACTTTGCGTCCGGGTGCAGCGCGTTGTAACCCACCTGCACCGGCTTCACGCCCTGCATCACCAGCGCGTAGCTGACGTTGTCGAAGGTACGGAACACCATCGCGTGCGCGGCATACTCGTCCGGCAGCGAGACCCGGCCCGCGCCAGTGCTGAGCGAGTCGTCCATGCGCGAGGAGCCCGGGTACTTCATGCGGTGCGCCACATGGCGGCCCGGGCGCCACAGCGAGAACACGGTACCGTTGTCCACGCCCTGGGCACGGCCGGCCGAGATCGCGATCACGTCGCGCGGGCCACCGGCGTTGAACATGTCGGTGACGGCCAGCACGCGCACGTCCACACCCTCGACACCGGCAGCGGGTACATGAGGTATGAACTGCAGGTCGTACGGCTTGGCTTCGACCGGCACCAGGCGGTCACCGGCGCGCACTTCGCGGCCGCCGTCGTTCTTGTCCAGCACCAGCGTGGAGGCCTCGACCTTGCCGCCGGCAATCTGGGTGATGGTGCCGGTAGCGACCTGGGCCAGCTCGTAGCCGAGCACGCCACGGCGGGCGTTGGGCGCGTTGTAGGCCTTCCACAGGTTGCCGCTGCCCGGGGTCACGTCGCCATTGGCGGTCAGGTCTTCGGTCGGCTTGGGCTGGGCGTACCGCACGGTCGGGCGTACCACGGCCCAGCGCTGGCCCACCTGGGCATCGGCCAGGCGCACGTAGACGGTGTCACCGCCGGACACGCGCAGGCGGCTGTCCTCCAGGCCGACCACGTAGGGCAGCTGCTTGATGCTGTCGACAACGCTCAGCTGCTTGAGGAACGGCGCGACCTGGGCCAGCGGAATGGCGTCGATCGGGGCCTCCTGGCGCGGGCCGGCCTGGGATACGGTCACCCGGTCCAGGTAGGCCAGGCTCAGCACGTCACCTGGATAGATCAGGTGCGGGTTGGCGATCTGCGGATTGGCTTGCCAGATCTCCGGCCACAGCCAAGGCTTCTGCAGGAAACGTGCGGCGATATCCCACAACGTATCCCCTTTTCGGACCACATAGGTGTCCGGGTGCCCGCCATTCACTTCCACGGCGGTAGCATAGGCAGCCACGGTCAGCATCGCCGCGGCGACGACCGTACGAAAACGAAGCAACATAGGTGTGAAGCCCTGATTCCCCAACAGGTCCGCGCACTATAGTCCAGAAACCGGGGCGCAAGGCAAGCGTTGGAGCTAGAATCTGCGACGTATGCCGGCGTGCCGGCCCCCTATCCGGAAACAGCCATGGCCCTTCTCCCCATTCTCGAGTTCCCCGATCCGCGCCTGCGTACCAAGGCTGCGTTGATCGACGCCGCCGAAGTCACCACGCCGGCCTTCCAGGAACTGATCGACAACATGTTCCAGACCATGTACGACGCCCCGGGCATCGGCCTGGCGGCCACCCAGGTGGACGTGCACAAGCGCTTCATGGTCATCGATGTCAGCGAAGAAAAGAATGAACCGCATGTGTTCATCAACCCGGAAATCGTCGCCAGGGACGGGGGCCGGGTGTACCAGGAGGGCTGCCTGTCGGTCCCGGGCATCTTCGCCGACGTCACCCGCGCCGACACCATCACCGTGAAGTACCTGGACCGCAACGGCCAGGAACAGCAGCTGGAGGCCGGTGAAGTGCTGGCCACCTGCATCCAGCATGAGATGGACCACCTGGACGGCAAGCTGTTCATTGACTACCTGTCGCCGCTCAAGCGCGAGATGGTCCGCAAGAAGCTGGCCAAGCAGCGCAAGCACGTGGCGTGATCGCCCATCCGGGCCGCCCTTCGGGTGGCCCGTGCCCGCGCGACGCGCGCGGGCTGCACGGCGCCGGCCGACGGCGCCGTTTTCTTTCCTGCACGAATCCATCCTGCAAGTGGGGTAGCCATGAGGATTGTCTTTGCCGGTACGCCGGAATTCGCGGTGTCGTCGCTGGGGGGCGCGGCGCGCCCCCCCCCCCGCCTGGGCCGGGAAAAACACCCACACCCGCCCGCCCCCCCCGGCCCCGGCCCGGCCCCCCCCCCCCGCAACCAAGAGCCCGTCGCCCGAGGCAATAAAATATATTAAAAAAAAAAAACACCCCCCCACACAACCACAAAAATAGCTTTTGGTCTTTTTTTTTTTAATATATGGGGGGGGGGGGGGGGGGGGGGGGGGGGGGGGGGGGGGGGGGGGGGGGGGGGGGG
>NZ_JBAWUK010000083.1:0-10246 GCF_037079935.1 Stenotrophomonas maltophilia group sp. Smal12
CTTTTGACGTTGCTCTGGCTCTGGCCGTTGCTCAGGCCTCTGCGGGTGCAGGGTGCAACCCTGCAAAAGAAACACCACCCTACGCCAGCGTCGGTTGTGCAATCTTCCCCCGCGCACTACGATCCTGCGGTTCGCGCGCGTGCGCGCCCGTACTCCTGCTGAGCGCCCCGTGCGCCGCATCTGCCAACCCGAGGTATCCATGGTCATCAAACCGCGCGTCCGCGGCTTCATCTGCGTCACCACCCACCCGACCGGCTGCGAGGCCGCGGTCAAGCAGCAGATCGACTACATCCGTGCGCGCCCGCCGATCCAGAACGGTCCCAAGCGTGTGCTGGTGATCGGCGCCTCCACCGGCTACGGCCTGGCCGCACGCATCACCGCTGCCTTCGGCAGTGGCGCTGCCACCCTCGGTATCTTCTTCGAACGACCGGGCAGTGAAACCAAGCCGGGTACCGCGGGCTGGTACAACTCGGCCGCGTCCCACAAGTACGCCGACGAAGCCGGCCTGTATGCCAAGAGCATCAATGGCGATGCCTTCTCCGATGAAGTGAAGGCGAAGACCATCGAAATGATCAAGGCCGATCTGGGCCAGGTCGACCAGGTTGTCTACAGCCTGGCCGCGCCGCGCCGCAAGCACCCGAAGACCGGCGAGATCATCAGCTCCACGCTGAAGCCGATCGGCGAGCCGATCACCCTGCGCGGGCTGGATACCGACAAGGAAGTGATCACCGAAACCACCCTGCAGCCGGCCACCCCGGAAGAGATCGCCGGCACTGTCGCGGTGATGGGCGGCGAGGACTGGCAGATGTGGATCGATGCACTGGCCGATGCCGGCGTGCTGGCCAATGGTTGTACCACCACGGCCTTCACCTACGTGGGCGAAGAGATCACCCAGGCGATCTACTGGAATGGCTCGATCGGCGCGGCCAAGAAGGACCTGGACACCAAGGTGCTGGGCCTGCGCGAAAAGCTGGCGAAAATCGGCGGCGACGCGCGCGTGTCGGTGCTGAAGGCCGTGGTGACCCAGGCCAGCTCGGCCATTCCGACCATGCCGCTGTACCTGTCGCTGCTGTTCAAGGTGATGAAGGAAAAGGGCACTCACGAAGGCTGCATCGAGCAGCTCGACGTGCTGTACGACATCCTTTACGGCGGCGAGGCTGATGGCACGGCGGTTGATCGCCTGCGCCATGACCTGGTCGATGGCGGCGGCCACACCGTCGCGCTGGTCGATGAGGAAGGCCGCCTGCGTGCGGACTACAAGGAAATGGCCGCAGACGTGCAGGGCAAGGTGGTCGCGCTGTGGCCGCAGGTGACCAACGAGAACCTGTACGAAATCAGCGACCTGGCCGGTTACAAGGCCGACTTCCTGCGCCTGTTCGGTTTTGGCGTGGAGGGCGTCGACTACGAGGCCGACGTCAATCCGGACGTGAAGATCGAAAATCTCGTCGACATGACCTGATCAAGCAGAAGGCCGGCGAAAGCCGGCCTTCTGGTTTGTGTAGAGCCGAGCCATGCTCGGCTGCTCTTCGCTTGAGTCCCGCAGCCGAGCATGGCTCGGCTACAGAGAGGCATCACCCGAATTCGAAGCCCATCTCCGGCAGCGCCGGGCCGACGAAATCGCCCTGCACGTAATCCACGCCGGCACTGAACAGCAGCGTCATCGAGTTGGCATCGCTGACGAATTCGGCAATGGTGCAGATGCCCGCTTCCTGAGCACGCGCGGTGATCTGGCTGATGCGGTCGATGTTCTCGCGGGTGGCGGCCAGGTCGCTGGTGAAGCCCCGGTCCAGCTTGAGGAACTGCGGCTGGAAGTGGGCCAGCAGCTGGAACGAGTCCAGCCCGGAACCGAACTGCTCCAGGCCGATGCGGCAGCCCAGTGGCGCCACTTCGGCAAGGAACTGCTGTGCACTGCGCAGGTGGGTGAACACCTTCGCTTCCGGTGCATGCAGCCACAGCCGTTCGCCGGGCACGCCCTGTGCCTGCAGCTCGCGGCGCAGGGTGGCGATCATCTGTGGGTCATCGAACGATTCCGGCGTGACCTTCACCAGCACCTGGGTGGCATGACCCGCACGTGCGCGTTCGCCCAGCACCGCGATCGCCTGCGAGACCACCCAGCGGTTGATGTCGGCCAGCAGGCCGTGTTCCTCGGCGATGCCCAGGAACGCGGTCGGGCTCAGCAGCTCGCCGTTGTTTTCCAGGCGCAGATAGGCTTCGTACAGTTCCAGTGGTTCGCCCTGCAGGTTCAGCACCGGCTGGTAGTGAAGCTGGAAACCGTCGCCGGCCAGCGCCTCGCGGATGCGCGCCACCCAGCGCTGCACACGCTCTTCCTCGACGCGGTCAGCAGCAGCCGGGTCGAAGATGCGGCAGGTGTTACCCAGCTCGGCTGCAGCCTGGGTGCATTCACTGGCGCGCGCCAGCACCTGGCCGATGCTGGCGATCTTCTCACCGACCTGCACGCCACCGATGCTGACCGTCACCGTGGCCGAGCGTGCGCCGATGCTGAAGACGTGTGCGGCGTAGGCTTCTCGGATGCGCTCGGCCAGCGCCACGGTCTGTGCGTAGGGCCCGGCCTGCAGCACGGCGAAATTGTGCTCGCCGAAACGGGCCAGTTGCGCGTCCTCGCCAACCACTTCGGCCAGCAGGGCGGCGAGGGCGCCGATCAGGGTGTCGGCCGAGGCCAGGCCGATATCCGGCAGCAGGCGCGCGTAGTGGTCCGGCTCGATCAGCAGCAGGCCGAACTGGCCCTCGCTGCGCCCGGCCTGGGCCACCGCGCTTTCCAGCTGCAGCATGAAGGTCGGGCGATTGAGCAGGCCGGTGACCTGGTCGCGCTGGCGCAGGTCCTCGACCTCGCGTGCCAGTTCGGGGTCGAACTCCATGCGGCGGCGGAGCACCACCTGCAGGCAGGACTCGCCCTCGTAGGTGGCCGCCGCAAATTCCATCGTCGCCGGGAACGCACTGCCGTCCTGGTGGCGCGCGTCGAGCTGGTACTGAGGCGGCGGCGCCTCGCCACGGCTGAGGCCCTTCAGCAGCTGCTTGAAGCCCTCCACGTGCTGGGCGGCGACCATGTCCAGCAGCGAAATGCCTTCGATGTCGTCGAAATGCTCGTAGCCGAACATCTCCAGGTAGGCGTCGTTGGCGCGGATGTGCATGCCTTCATGCACGTAGGCGATGGGGTCGCGCGAGGAGGCGATCAGCGCGTCGCAGCGGCGCTCGGTCTCGCGCATCTGCGCCTCGATGCGGCGCAGGCCGCGGCGTGCCTGCAGGTCGACCCACTGGTCGCGGACCACGGCGAGCAGGTGCTCGGGGCGCTGGCGCAGGGCGAGGGCACGGATGCCATGGCTGCTGGCCTGCACGAGTTCGTCCTCGTCGATGCGCTCGGCCAGCAGCACCAGCGGGATGTCCTTGCCGCTGGCAGCGATGTGCTGGGCTGCCAGCTGCAGCGGAATGCCCTGCGACGGCGAGGCCAGCACCAGGTCGATGGCCTGGCTGGTCAGCACCTGGGCCAGCTCGGTTGCATCCTGTGGGCGCCACGGGCGTACCGCGATGCCGCTGTTGCGCAGGGTGCTGACGATGGCTTCGGCATTCTCGCCGCTGTCATCGACGATCAGCAGGCGGATGGTGATGTCGTTCGCGTTCTGCATGCACTGCTCCCCAATCTGCGAATCTAGATACACGATGCGCGGCGAACCGTCCATGCGCGTCCCCCTTGCGCGCATGGAACGGCGAAGTGGTTCACACCACGCCGCCCGCTGCGTGCCCGCTTGCCCAGGCCCATTGGAAGTTGTAGCCGCCCAGCCAGCCGGTCACGTCCAGCACCTCGCCAACGAAGTGCAGGCCGGGGACGCGCTTGGATTCCATCGTTGAGGATGACACTTCGGCGGTGTCCACGCCGCCCAGGGTGACCTCGGCGGTGCGGTAGCCTTCGGTGCCGCTGGCCACCAGCGGGAATGCGCCCAGCAGCTGCGCAGCCTGGCGCAGCACCGGCTCGTCCAGCTGGCGCACGGGGCGGTCGGGCAGCCAGTGCTCGCACAGCCGCTGTGCCAGCCGCTTCGGCAGTACCTCGCCCAGCACCGTGCGCAGCTCGGCGGCGGGGCGGTCGCGCTTCATCTGGCGCAGCCACTCGCCCGCATCCTGGCCCGGCAACAGGTCCAGCTCCAGCGCATCGCCGGGCTGCCAGAACGAAGAGATCTGCAGGATGGCCGGGCCGCTCACGCCACGGTGGGTCAGCAGCATGAAGTTCTGGAAGCTCTTGCCGTTGCAGCGCGCCTCGATCGGCAGTGCGACGCCGCTGAGGTCGGCCAGCCGCTCCTGGTGCTTGCCGCTGAGGGTCAGCGGTACCAGCCCGGCGCGGGTCGGCAGCACCTGGTGACCGAACTGGCGGGCCACTTCATAGCCAAAGCCGCTGGCCCCCATGCTGGGAATCGACAGGCCACCGGTGGCAACCACCAGCGAGGCGCAATGGAACAGGCCGTGCGTGGTGTGCACGCGGAAACCATCGCTGCCATGCTCGATGCGCTGCACGCTGCAGTCGGTACGGATCTGTACGCCGGCCGCCTGGCATTCGTCCACCAGCATTTTCACGATCTGCTTGGAGGAGACATCGCAGAACAACTGCCCCAGTTCCTTTTCGTGATAGGCGATGCCGTGCTTGTGCACCAGCTCGATGAAATGCCAGGGTGTGTAGCGGGCCAGCGCCGACTTGCAGAAATGCGGGTTGGCCGACAGGAAGTTGGCCGGTGTGGTGCCGGTGTTGGTGAAGTTGCAGCGGCCACCGCCGGACATCAGGATCTTCTTGCCGACCTTGTTGGCATGGTCGATCACCTGCACCTGGCGGCCGCGCTGGCCGGCAGTGATCGCGGTCATCAGCCCGGCTGCGCCAGCGCCGATGACCACCACGTCACAACGGATCGTGCTCATGCCTTGGCGCGCTTGCGCCAGGTCGGGATCACGTCGAGCTGCATCTGATCGTTGAGCAGCTGCACTTCACCGTCCTGGATCAGCACGCTCCAGCGCATCGCGCGCTGGATCTGCTGGCCCCACAGCTCTACGAAGGCACCGTCGAGGTCGACCACCGAGAGGTTGTCGAAGCGCGCCAGGCCCTTGCTCTGCTTGCCCCACCAGATCTCCGAGGCGTTGCCGCCATAGTTGACCACCTGCACCTGGCGGCTGCGGTTGCTGGCCTTGCGGATGCGCGATTCGTCCGGATGGCCCAGGTCGATCCACTGCAGGATGTCGCCGGTGTAGTCGTGTTCCCAGAGGTCGGGTTCGTCATCGGTGCTCAGGCCGCGGCCGAACTCCAGGCGGTCGCCGGCGTTCAGCGCGAAGGCGAGCAGGCGCACCATCAGGCGCTCGTCGGTCTCGGACGGATGCTGGGCCAGGGTCAGGTTGTGGGTCGCGTAGTAGCCGCGATCCATGTCGCTGATCTGCAGTTCGGCCTTGCGGATGGTGGCGGTAAGAGCCATGGGGGATCCGTGGACTAAAGAGGACAATGATAGAGGTTTGCTCCGGGGGTGTCCGTGGCCGGGCTGTCTGCGCAGCGTCAACGGTGGCACGCTTGCGTTCTTTCCCGTGGCCGGAGTGGACGCCATGACCTTGCCCAGCCGACTGCAGTTGCCGCCCGGGCCCTGGGCCACCCTGCTGGATGGCCTGTGTGCACGTTTCCCGCGCATCGCGCGCGCGCAATGGCAGGATCGCTTCGCGCGTGGCCGTGTGCTGGATGCGCAGGGCAGGGCGCTCACTGCGGACATGCCCTGGCAGGTCGGGCGGGAGATCCAGTACTTCCGCGAGGTGGCCGACGAACCGGTGATTCCCTTTGTCGAGACCATCGTCCATCTGGATGCGCACCTGCTGGTAGCCGACAAGCCGCATTTCCTGCCGGTGACACCTGCGGGTGGGCATGTGCGCGAGACGCTGCTGGCGCGGCTGGTCGCCCGCACCGGCAATGCTGATCTGGTACCGCTGCACCGGCTGGATCGGCTGACGGCCGGGCTGGTGCTGTTCTCGACCCAGCGAGGGTCGCGCGATGCTTACCAGCGCCTGTTCCGTGCGCGGCGCATCGAGAAGACCTATGAGGCCCTGGCACCGGCGCTGCCGGGGCTGGCGTTTCCGTTGCAGCGGGACAGCCGGTTGGTGCCGGGCGAGCCGTTCTTCCGCATGTCCGAAGTGACCGGTCAGCCCAATGCGCGCAGCCGGATCGAGCTGATCGAGGCCGAAGGGGCGATCTGGCGCTACCGGCTGCTGCCGGAGACCGGCCGCAAGCATCAGTTGCGCGTGCACATGGCCATGCTGGGGGCGCCGATCTTGGGTGACGACCTGTACCCGCAGCTTCGGCAACGGCCACTGAATGTGGCCGAGTCACCGCTGCAGCTGCTGGCGCGGGGCCTGGCCTTCGACGACCCGTTGAGTGGCGCACGACGGATGTTCAGCAGCGGCCGCAGCCTGAGCCTTCCGGCATAGGGCGGCCAGGCGCTCAGCGGGCCGGGCGTCGCGCCAGCCAGCGGTCCAGCTCGGCGGCGAACAGCTGCCGGTCGCGGGGTCCCAAGGGCGGCGGTCCGCCGGTCTGGACCCCGGCGCCGCGCAGTTCCTCCATGAAATTGCGCATCGACAGCCGCTCGGCCATGGTGTTCGGGGTGTACAGCTGGCCGCGCGGGTTCAGCGCCACGGCCTTTTTCTCCAGCACCAGCGCAGCCAGTGGGATGTCCTGGGTGACGACCAGGTCTCCGGCGGCGACCCGCTCGACGATGGCGCTGTCGGCCACGTCCAGGCCCTGCGGCACCTGGATCGAGCGCAGCCAGCGTGAGGGCGGGGTGCGGATCCACTGGTTGGCGACCAGGGTCAGTTCGATCCCCACCCGTTCAGCCGCACGAAACAGGATGTCGCGAATGACAGTGGGACAGGCGTCCGCGTCCACCCAGATGCGAGAGGGCGCGTATTCAGCGGGGGTTTCAGCTTCAGTCATTTCCCCAGTGTAGGGTAGGAAAAACCTGAATGGGGGCTCGGGGTTAGCCGCGAACGGCTGCCAACCCTTGTCACGCCTAGCGGGTGACCTGTTCCCATGAACGTCGGGACTATCGCTTTTTGCGGAAAACACGCGTATCGTGCGACCCACTGTGTTTGCTAGGGTCACCGTGAATCGTGGCCTGGTGCAGTTGATCTCACGATCCGCTCATCGATCCGCTTTACCAACGCCTGCAACTCAGTCTCGGCCCCGATACCCGGTGGCTGCGATTTTTTTCAACATGTGTTTCAGGAGTTAGTAAAATGTCTGAACGTCAGACCGGCACCGTCAAGTGGTTCAACGACGCCAAGGGCTTCGGCTTCATCACCCCGGAAAGCGGCCCGGACCTGTTCGTGCACTTCCGCGCGATCCAGGGCACCGGCTTCAAGACCCTGCAGGAAGGCCAGAAGGTTACCTTCATCGCCGTCCAGGGTCAGAAGGGTATGCAGGCTGACCAGGTGCAGGCGGTCTAATCCGTCTGCTACCGTTGGGTAGCCAGAGAACGCCGGAAGCGAGAGCTTCCGGCGTTTTTTATTGCCCGCTGTTTTTTGTAGAGTCGAGCCACGCTCGACAGTTCTCAAAGACAGTGGAGCATGGCTCGGCTCTACAAAGGGCATGCAGCCGGCGCGGTAGGATGGAGACCTTCCCGAGGACCGTCCCCATGCGCATCGTTCATCACCTGGAAAACTCCCGTTCCCTGCGCGTGCTGTGGATGCTGGAGGAGCTGGGGCTGGACTACGAACTGCGCCGCTATCCGCGTGATCCGAAGACGCTGCTGGCGCCGCCGGAACTGCGCAACGTGCATCCGCTCGGCAAGTCACCGGTGCTGCAGGATGGCGAGCTGGTACTGGCCGAGTCCGGTGCGATCCTCGACTACCTCGCTGACCGTTACGACACGCAACGCCAGCTGTCGCCGTCACCGATGCCGGCTGACGGGGCCGAACGCATCGCTTACCGCTACTGGCTGCACTACGCCGAAGGCTCGGCGATGCCGCCGCTGCTGCTGACTCTGGTGATGGGCCGCATACGCAACGCGCCGATGCCGTTCTTTGCGCGCCCGATCGCACGCAGCATTGCCGACAAGGCCGAGCGCGGCTTCATCGGCCCGCAGCGGCGGCTGCATCTGGACTGGATGGAGCGCCGTCTGGCTGAAAGCCCGTGGTTTGCCGGTGAGCGCTTCAGTGCGGCCGACATCCAGATGAGCTTCCCGATCCAGGCCGCTGCCGCACGTGGCGATGGGCTCGACGACAAGCCGGCGCTGCGCGGCTTTCTCAAGCGTATTGGTGAGCGCCCGGCCTACCAGCGTGCCGAGGCCCACGGCGGCCACCTGCAGGCGCTCAGCGGCAATTGAGGCGGGCGGCCGTCGCCCCCATCTTCAGCACCATGGATACCGACAGCCTCCGTTTCGACAACCGCCTGCTGCACACCCTGCCGGGCGACCCCGAATCCGGCCCGCGCAGGCGCGAAGTGCTGGGCGCGGCCTGGTCGCCGGTGATGCCGACCCCGGTGGTGGCGCCCACGTTGCTGGCGTGGTCGCCTGAGGTTGCCACGATGCTCGGCTTCGATGCTGCCGAGATCGAGAGCGAAGGCTTCGCCGATGTATTCGGCGGCAACGCGCTGTACGCCGGCATGCAGCCATGGGCCGCCAATTACGGTGGCCATCAGTTCGGCCATTGGGCCGGCCAGCTCGGCGACGGACGTGCGATCTCGCTGGGCGAGCTGGTGGCACCCGATGGCCGCCACTGGGAGCTGCAGCTGAAGGGGGCCGGCCCGACCCCGTACTCGCGCGGTGCCGATGGACGGGCAGTGCTGCGCTCGTCGATCCGCGAGTTCCTGTGCAGCGAAGCGATGCACCACCTGGGCGTGCCGACCACGCGCGCGTTGTCGCTGGTCGGTACCGGCGAGGAGGTGGTGCGCGACATGTTCTATGACGGCCACCCGCGTGCCGAGCCTGGCGCCATCGTGTGCCGGGTCTCGCCGTCGTTCCTGCGTTTCGGTTCGTTTGAGCTGCCGGCCTCGCGTGGCGAGACGGCCTTGCTGCAACAGCTGGTGGACACCTGCATCGCCCGTGATTTCCCCGGGCTGGAGGGGCAGGGCGAGGCACTGTATGGCGACTGGTTCGCGCAGATCGCGGTGCGCACCGCCGAGATGATCGCGCACTGGATGCGTGTCGGCTTCGTGCATGGTGTGATGAACACCGACAACCTGTCCGTGCTCGGTCTCACACTTGATTACGGCCCCTATGGCTGGGTCGAGGATTTCGATCCGGAGTGGACGCCGAACACCACCGACGCCCAGGGGCGCCGCTACCGCTTCGGCACCCAGCCGCAGGTGGCGTACTGGAACCTGAGCCGATTGGCGCAGGCGCTGTCGCCGCTGTTCGCCGATGTCGCACCGCTGCAGGCGGGCCTGGCGGCCTACCAGTCCACCTTCGTGGCCTGCACGCGTCGCGATGCTGCATCGAAGCTGGGGCTGGCTGCTGCCGACGATGACGACCTGCAGCTCTACCAGCGCTGGCAGCAGCTGATGCAGGAGGGCGCCATGGACATGACCCTGGCCTGGCGTGCACTGATGCGCATCGACCCGTCGGCAGCGGACGCTACGGTTCTGGACGCGGTGTACTACGACGAGGCGCGCAAGCATTCGGTGCAGGCGCCGTTGCAGCAATGGTTGCAGGACTACGCAGCGCGCCTGCGTAGCGATCCGCTGTCGGCCCGCGAACGCTTGGCGAAGATGGCAGCGGCCAACCCGCTGTACGTGCTGCGCAACTGGCTGGCCCAGGAGGCGATCGACCGCGCAGAGCAGGGTGACCTCGGCGGTGTGCATGCGCTGCAGGACGTGCTGCGCGACCCATACACCGAACGCCCGGGGCTTGAACACTTCGCCGGCAAGCGCCCGGCGTGGGCCGACAACCGCGCCGGCTGCTCGATGCTGTCCTGCAGTTCCTGAGGGTGGGTTTCGGCAGGGCTGCGCCCTGCACCTGCAGAGGCAAGGGCCGAATCCAAAGCCAAAGCCAAAGCGGCTCTGGATTGTTGATGGTCTGGCGGGGGGGGGGGGGGGGGGGGGGGGGGCCCCCCCCCCCCCCCCCCCCCGCGGCCGCGCGGGCCGGCTCCCGCCCCCCCCCCCACCCCCCCCCCCCCCCCCCCCCCCCCCCCACCCCCCCCCCCCGCCCGTGGTTGGTTGTTTTTTATTAAAAAAAAAACCACCCCCACACAAACCAACTAATCATTTTGTTTGGTTTGTTTATTA
>NZ_JBAWUK010000084.1:0-9957 GCF_037079935.1 Stenotrophomonas maltophilia group sp. Smal12
GCAAGTACCCCTCCGGGGCCCGGCCCAGCCGCTGGCGGCTGTGCGTTCGGGCGCTTGCGAAGCAGTGCTTCGCAAGCAAAGCGCCCTCACCCATGTAAGCTCGGTCGCCGCATCCATGCGGCTCACGCCCCCGCAACCGGACCCACCCCGCCTTCGACAGATCTCTGCGGTCTGCAGTAGATCCACGCCATGCGTGGATGAATCTCCATCGGAATCGAATATTTCGAATTGGAATCGAAAAGCATCCACGCATGGCGTGGATCTACCGTGTCGACCAAGGTCGACACCTGCCAACAGCCGCCGGAATGTGTCAGAGGTGGGGCGGTGTCGGAGTGCGGGGTGTCAGCCGCATGGGCCCGAGGCATGCCTCGGGCGGGTTGGGCAGGACGCCCAACCCCGGTCTTGCCGTGTGCGCAGGAAAGCGCACACGAGCAAGCGGCTGCCAAGCTTACAGGGACGTACTTGCAGCGTCCCCGCATTCCGACACCGCCCCCCCAACCCACGGAATGCACGCTTCTGCTGTTGCTGTTGCTTGAATGTCGTAGCGGGTGCAGGGCGGCACGCCCTGCTCGACCCACCTCACACCGTGATGGTCTGGGTCAGTGACTCCCAGGTCGGGGGCACCGGCCACGCTGCGGCCTGGTTGCCATCCAGCACCCGCCGCAGGTCGCGCGGATCAATCTGTGGGGCCAGCACATGCACCAGCTCCAGCGCGTAATCACGCAGCACGCGGTCGCGCGGCAACACCGCCCAGGCGATGCACTCGCTGATCGGATCCGGCGCCGGCCACGACCTCAGGTCTTCGTCATTGGAACTGACCGCCATCTCGGCCAGCAGGCCTACGCCCAGCCCCGTGCGCACGTAGGTCTTGATCAGGTCGGCATCGAGCGCGGTCAGCGCCAGGTCGGGCACCAGCCCATTGGTGGCGAAGGCGCGTTGCAGGGATGAGTTCGGTCGGGTTGAGGATTCGTAGCTGATCAGCGGCTGGCGGGCCAGCGCGGCCAGGTCCGGTGCGCGGCCGGCGCGGTCCAACGGGTGGCCCTTGGGTACCACCACCAGGCGTCGCCAGCGGAACAGCGGCACTGCGATGCCATCGGTTGGCTCACCGCCTGCGGTGCTGATGATGGCGATATCGGCGTCACCCTGGTTCAAGCGGTCCAGCGCGTCGGTTTCACCGGCCTGCTGCAGGTGCACGCTGACCTGCGGATAGGCCTGCTTGATCGCCGCCACCGCCGGCGGCAACACGAAGCGCGCCTGGGTGTGCGTGGTGGTCAGGATCAGCTGGCCCTGGCTTTCGCGCCGCTGGTTTGCCGCGTACGTACGGATGTTGTTGGCTTCGGCCAGCACCGCGCGGGCACGCGCGATGACTTCGGTTCCGGCCGGGGTAACCGACTCCAGGCTGCGCCCCTTGCGCACGAACAACAGGAAGCCGAGCTCGTCCTCCAGCTGCTTGAGCTGCTTGGAGAGGCCGGGCTGGGTGGCGTGCACGCGCGAGGCGGCCAGCGTGATGTTCAGCTCGGCGTCGGCAATGGCTACCAGGTAGCGCAGCTGGGTCAGCGTCATGGGCAGGCAGGCGGCATGGGGCGGACGTCCACTCTAGGGTCAATTGCCGTCACCAGCTTATAACCAAAGGTTGTTTAAGAAAGGTATCTGGTCATTTCCGGGCGTCATATGCCGGCGCTACGGTCAGCCGGCAGCCGCTGGCCTGAACGGCCAGCCCTCCCCCCTTCGCCCGCCGTAACCCGGCGCGGCCCCGTTTCCGGAGCGCTCCCATGGCCCTGTACGACTCCATCCTCGATACCGTCGGCAACACCCCCATCGTCAGGCTACAGCGCCTGGCGCCGCCACAGGTCAGCGTCTACGCCAAGGTCGAGTCGTTCAACCCGGGCGGCTCGGTGAAGGACCGCCTGGCACTGGCGATCATCCTCGATGCCGAAGCACGTGGCCTGCTCAAGCCGGGTGACACGATCGTGGAGGCCACCTCGGGCAACACCGGCGTAGCACTGGCGATGGTCGCCGCCGCGCGCGGCTACAAGTTCGTGGCCACCATGGTCGAAACCTTCTCGGTCGAGCGCCGCAAGCTGATGCGTGCCTACGGCGCCAAGGTGATCCTGACCCCGGCCGCCGAGCGCGGCAGCGGCATGGTGCGCAGGGCGGCCGAGCTGGCCGAGCAGCACGGCTGGTTCCTGGCCAGCCAGTTCGCCAACCCGGCCAACCCGGCGTATCACCGCAACACCACCGCTGCCGAGATCCTGCGCGACTTCGCCGGCAAGCGGCTGGACTACTTCGTCAGCGGCTGGGGCACCGGCGGCACGCTCACTGGCGTAGGCGAAGTGCTGAAGGTGGCACGCCCGCAGACCCGCATCATCGCCACCGAACCGGCCGGCGCCGCCCTGCTGAAGGGGGATGACTGGAAGCCGCACAAGATCCAGGGCTGGACCCCGGACTTCGTGCCGGACGTGCTCAACCGCGACGTAGTGGATGAACTGGTCTCGGTCGAAGATGATCGCGCGATCGCCACCGCGCGTCGCCTGGCCGCCGAGGAAGGCATCTTCGTCGGCATCTCCGCCGGCGCCACCGTGGCCAGCGCGCTGGACATCGCTGCCCGCGCTGAACCGGGCTCGGTGATCCTGGCGATGCTGCCGGATACTGGTGAACGTTACTTCTCCACACCGCTGTTCGCCGATGTGAACGAAGGATCCGACGACGACTGGCTGGCCGGCCTGCCGTAACAGCCGGGGTCAGAGCCTTTTCCGTTCGGAAAAGGATCCGGCTCCTTCCCGCTTCAGCCTGCGTGAAGGCGTCGCCCGCCATCGTGCGCGAAGGCCGTTGGATCGCAGCGCGTGAGACGGTCATGACGCAGCATCGATGCCCTGTCCCCTACCGTGGGAACAGCCGGCGCAGATGCTGCGCGGATCACCTCACAGGCAGGAGACGGACGCATGAAGATCGAGGTTTGGCAGGGCGACATCACGACCCTGGCGGTGGATGCGATCGTCAACGCGGCCAATGAAACGCTGCTCGGTGGCGGCGGTGTCGACGGCGCGATCCATCGTGCGGCCGGGCCCGCCTTGCGGGCCGAATGCGAGCAGTTGCCGGAGCTGCGCCCGGGCGTGCGTTGCCCGACGGGTGAAGTGCGCGCCACCGGTGCCCATGCGTTGCCGGCGCGCCATGTACTGCACACGGTAGGCCCGGTCTGGCACGACGGCCAGCGCGATGAACCGGCGTTGCTGGCCAACTGCTACTGGAAGTCACTGCAGCTGGCCGAATCACTGGGCGTGCACTCCATCGCCTTCCCGGCGATCAGCTGCGGCGTGTATGGCTACCCGTTGTACCAGGCCGCGCAGATCGCTGTCACCGAAACACTGGCCTGGCAGCGCAGCCATGCGCAACCGATGCGCATCGTGCTGGTGGCGTTCAATACCGCAACGGCCAAGGCCTACCAGCAGGCGTTGAGCGCCGCCGGGCAAAGTGCTGACAGCGAACCGCGTGGGTCGCTGCTGCCGCCCCTGGGTGATGCGGGCCTTGCCGCCGCGCACTGAATCCGGCGGTCAGCGTCAAGGAAAAGGCCGGGCATTGCCCGGCCTTTCCTGTAGCACCGTTGTCCACACTCCCACGGAGTGTGGAACACGTTCAACGGCTGGCAGCTTCCACCGCGGCGGCATCATCGGCCACAGCAGCGGCGGCGTCGGCAGCAGCACTTGCCGCCGAGGCCGCAGCCTCGTCGGCGCTGGCGCCGTCCACCTGCACGCGTACTTCCACCATGCCCGCGCCATTGCTCAGGCTGGACACCTCGACGGTGTAATGACCAGCCGGCAACGCTTCTTCCAGGCGTGCGTTGGTATCGTTGCCACCGTCATCGTCGGTCAGTTCGACATCGCCGCCAACCACGCGCAGCACGGTATCGAGCTGGCCGGAGATCGCATCCAACCGCACATTGGTCGGACGGTCCAACGTCAGCAGGAAGCGGCGGACGCCATCGTTGTCGAGCATCGTGTACACGCTGCCGGACTTCGGCAATGCGGTGCCATCGCGGTCGACCAGGTTGCCCGGCAGCTCGATGCGATTGGCCGACAAGGTGAACATGCCACTGACGCCGTCGCCGAGGCCGCGCGCGGTCAGCGTGTACTTGCCCGGCTTCAGTGACAGGGTCAGGCGCGAGTTGGTGCTGTCGCCGCCGTCGTCATTCTCGGCATCCACGCCCTGCCCGGAAAGCTTCAGCACCGGGTCGAAGGCATCCGAGACCAGCCGGATCTCGTACAGGCCCGCCTTGTCCACCTGCAAGGTGTAGTCCTGCGAGTTGCTGGCCAGCATATCGACGATCTCGCCACTGCCCACCAGCGGCTTGCCGTCGTACGGCTTCAGCTTCTCGGCGCGAAGGCGATAAGGGCCGAACGCGGTCGGGCCATCGGCGTTGACTGCCACCTGGTAGGTACCACTGCCGTTGGCGCGGAAAGCCAGCGAGACGTCCCCCTCGCGCTCATAGCCGGTGTTGCTGGTGGATACCAGGCTGCCATTGTTGAAGACCGCAATCGAGCCGCTGAGGGCACCAGTAAGCTTCAGGCCGACCAGATCCCTGTCTTCCAGCTTGATCTGGTAGAGCTGGTGATGGCTGCCGTCGTTGAAGTTGATGCCGCTGCGCGAGGTGATCTCGCCGGAGACCGGCTTGTCGAAATCGAGCGACGCGGCCTTGCCGGCATCCGCGCCGCCGCCGATGCGGTTGCACCCGCCGGCGACCAGGACCGTGGCTACGGCCAGTGTGATTGCTGCCAAACGCATGTTGTTTCTCCTTGGCCTTCCATGTGGTTCCCACGCACCGGCCAGGCGCATGGGGGCGGAAAAGATACCCGCAAAAGCAAACGCCGGCGTGATGCCGGCGCTGCCTTGTTCATCCAGCGATGGGACGGATCAACCGTTCCACTTGCCCAGCGCCGCCAGGCCGTTGTCCCTGGCGCGCTCGTACACGGTCTTCTGGGCAGCAGCGTAGTTGCCCTTCATGTCCTTGGCCCACAGCTTCAGCGCGGCCTGCTGCATGGCGCGGCCGTAGGAGAAGCTCAGCGGCCACGGCAGGTTGCCCAGCTGGTTCATCGCGTTCAGGTGCTCGGTGGACTGCTCGTCGCTCTGGCCACCGGACAGGAACACCACGCCCGGCAGGATCGCCGGCACGGTGCTCTTCAGGCACATCACGGTCGACTCGGCCACTTCCTCGACATCGGCCTGCTCTTCACAGTCCTTGCCGGAGATGACCATCGACGCCTTCAGGATGGTGCCTTCCAGCAGCACGTTCTGCTGGTACAGGGCGTCGAACAGCGAACGCAGGGTGGCTTCGGTGACTTCGTAGCAGGTCTCGATGTCATGATCGCCGTCCATGATCACTTCCGGCTCGACCATCGGCACCAGGCCGCATTCCTGGCACAGCGCTGCATAGCGGGCCAGCGCATGGGCGTTGGATTCGATGCAGGTACCCGACGGGATGCTCTCGCCGATGTTGATGACTGCACGCCACTTGGCGAAGCGCGCGCCCAGCTTGTAGTACTCCTGCAGGCGCTCACGCAGGCCATCGAGGCCTTCGGTCACCAGCTCGCCCGGGCAGCCGGCCAGCGGGTGCGCACCCTTGTCCACCTTGATGCCCGGAATCATGCCGTGGTCGGCCATGTACTTGGCGAACGGCACGCCGTCCTTGGTCGACTGGCGGATGGTTTCGTCAAACAGGATGGCGCCGGAAATGTGCTCGTTGAGCTTCGGCGTGGTCAGCAGCAGCTCGCGGTAGGCGCGACGGTTCTCCTCGGTGTTCTCGATACCGACGCCGGCGAAACGCTTGGCGATGGTAGCGGTGGATTCGTCGATCGCGATGATGCCCTTGCCCGGGGCGACCATGGCCTGGGCGGTTTCAGCCAGCTGTTCGATGCTCATGTATTTCCTGTGGCGGGTGCGGGAAAAACACAAGTATAGCCCCGCGGCCCGTTGCCTCGCCGTAGAGGACAGGATGGAAACGCTTCCAATGTCCGCACCGGACACGCCGTGTCCCGCCGTAGGGGGTCAGGGCCCCTGCGGGGATCCGACCCCGGGGTCGGATCCGCAACGCGGCGCCGGCCCCAGGGCAGCATTACTTACAGGTCGCCCAGGCCGATGGCGCGGCCGTCCTCACCCACTTCCAGCAGGCGCAGGGTATTGGTGGCACCGTGGGTTTCCATGTGCTCGCCACTGGTGAACACGACGCGATCACCGGCCTGCAGCAGTTCCGATTCCACCAGCAGGCGGATGCTGCCGCGCGCGGCTTCGCGCGGGGTCAGGCCGCGGCTGTCGAAGTTGATCGGGAACACATCGCGCATCAGCGCCATCTGGCGGCGCGCGCCGTCATGGCGGGTCACCGCGAACACCGGCGCCTTGGCGCGGAAACGCGACAGGTAACGCGCCGTGCCACCGGATTCGGTCATCGCCACGATCGCGCGCACGCCCACGTGCTGCGACAGGAACATGGTGGCCATGGCAATCGCCTGGTCGGCACGTTCCAGGTTGCGCGGCGATGCGTTGAAGTCGGTCTCGGTCTGGAACTGGCGCTCGGCCCCCAGGCAGATGCGTGCCATCGCTTCCACGGCCTTGACCGGGTAGGCGCCAGCGGCAGTTTCCGCCGACAGCATCACTGCGTCGGTGCCGTCGATGACCGAGTTGGCCACGTCCAGTACTTCGGCGCGGGTCGGGATAGGGCTTTCCACCATCGACTGCAGCATCTGCGTGGCGGTGATCACCACCTTGTTCTGCGCCAGCGAGGCCTTGATGATCTTCTTCTGCAGGCCCGGCAGCTCGGCATCGCCGATTTCCACGCCCAGGTCGCCACGGGCGACCATCACCACGTCGCTGGCCTCGACGATTTCTTCCAAGTTCTCGATTGCCTCGGTGCGCTCGATCTTCGACACCAGCGCGGCATCACAGCCGTGCGAACGGGCGATGTCGCGCGCATCGTTCATGTCCTGCGCATTGCGGCAGAACGACACGGCGATGAAGTCCACGCCGATCTTGGCAACGATGCCGATCAGCTCCTTGTCGCGCTCGGTCAGCGCACCCAGCGAGAGGCCGCCGCCCTGCTTGTTCAGGCCCTTGCGGTCGGACAACACACCATCGTTGAGCACGGTGTTGACGATACGGTCGCCCTGCACTTCCACCACCTGCAACTGCATCAGGCCGTCGTCGAGCAGCAGCACATCACCCGGGCCGACGTCCTGCGGCAGGCCAAGGTAGCTCACGCCCACCTCGCTGGCAGTGCCCGGGCCGGCGTTCTCGCTGGCGATCAGGTCGAAGCGGTCGCCCGCCTTCAGCTGCACCTTGCCTTCGGCGAAGCGCTCGATGCGGATCTTCGGGCCCGGCAGGTCGGCCAGGATGCCCACTTCCACGCCCACGCGGGCCGCAGCGGCACGCACTTCGGCGGCGCGCTTGGCCTGGCCGGACGGATCGCCATGGCTGAAGTTCAGGCGCACCACGTTGACGCCGGCGCGGAACAGATCCTCCAGCACGCCCGGCGGGTCAGTGGCCGGACCGAGGGTGGCAAGGATCTTGGTGCGACGCTGACGCTCGAACATGGTGGATGGGCCTCTCCCGGTAAAGAACGGAAATTAGCACATCCTTCACGCCGCATGTATACGGTTACAGCCTTGTGCCGCCTGACTTCGCGGGTCATGGAGCGGACATCGTCCGGACATACGCTGGCGCAGGGGGGCGGTTCTGTGGGGCCGAGCATGGGCTCGGCTCTACAGGAAGCTAGGCCAGCAGCGTTTCCAGCTGCGCCGGCTCACGTGCCAGCTGACTGGCACCGGCTTCCGTCAATTCCGCCTCTCCGCCAAAGCCCCAGAGCACGCCGACACTGCGCAGGCCATGGTGGCGCGCGCCTTCGATGTCCATGCGCCGGTCGCCGATCATCCAGCACTGTGCCGGCTGCACCTGCAGCCGGCGCAGTGCCTCGCCGACCAGTTCCGGCTTGTGGCTGCGCGAGCCATCCAGGGTTGAACCGACGATCTCCTCGAACAGCCCACCGAACGGCAGGTGGGCGAGGATGCGGCGCGCGTGCGGCTCGTTCTTGGCGGTGACCACCGCCAGCCGGTGTCCACGGCCATGCAGCGTGCGCAGCGTGCCTTCCACCTGCGGGTACACCGTGTGCTCGCGCCAGCCTTCGACGTCGAAGCGCTCCCGGTAGTAGCCCACGGCCCGTTCCACCCGCGCCGGTTCGACGAACAACGGCGCGAAGGTGGTGCGCAGCGACGGACCGATCCAGCCCAGCAGGGTTTCCCGCGGCGGCACCGGATGGTCCATCTTCTGCAGCGCATAGGCGATGCAGGCGGTGATGCCCACCTGCGAATCGATCAGCGTGCCGTCGAGATCGAAGAACAGCACATCCTTGCCGCGCTCGGCACTCATGCGCCGCGCGCGTCGAGTGCGGCGACAGCCGGCAGGGTCTTGCCTTCCAGGAATTCCAGGAACGCACCACCACCGGTGGAGATGTAGCTGACGTCCTTGGCGATATCGAACTTGTCGACCGCCGCCAGGGTGTCGCCACCGCCGGCGATGGAGAACGCCTTCGAGCTGGCGATCGCGCGGGCCAGCGCTTCGGTGCCCTTGCTGAAGGCTTCGAACTCGAACACGCCGACCGGGCCGTTCCAGACCACGGTGCCGGCCTTCTCGATCAGCTGCGCGTACTGCGCGGCGGTCTGCGGGCCGATGTCCAGGATCAGGTCATCTTCGGCAACGGCATCGACCGCCTTCACTTCCGCGGCAGCGTCGGGCAGGAACTGCTTGGCGGTGACCACGTCAACCGGCAGCGGAATGTCGGCGCCGCGCGCCTTGGCATCGGCCACGATCTTCTTCGCGGTGTCCAGCAGGTCCGGCTCGTACAGGGACTTGCCGACGTTGTAGCCAGCTGCGGCGATGAAGGTGTTGGCGATGCCGCCACCGACGATCAGCTGGTCGACCTTGCCAACCAGATTGGCCAGCAACTCCAGCTTGGTGCTGACCTTGCTGCCGGCGACGATGGCCAGCAGCGGCTTGGCCGGTGCATCCAGTGCCTGCGCCAGCGCGTCCAGCTCGGCCATCAGCAGCGGGCCACCGGCCGCGACCGGTGCAAAGCGGATGACACCATGGGTGGAGGCCTGCGCACGGTGCGCGGTACCGAAGGCATCCATCACGAACACGTCGCACAGGGCGGCGTACTTCTTCGACAGGGCCTCGTCGTCCTTGCCCTCGCCGACGTTCATGCGGCAGTTTTCCAGCAGCACCAGCTGGCCCGGCTGCACGTCGACGCCGTCGACCCAGTCGCGCACCAGCGGAACTTCGCGGCCCAGCAGCTCGGACAGGCGCTGGGCGACCGGTGCCAGCGAATCGGCCTCGCTCCACACGCCTTCCTTCGGGCGCCCCAGGTGCGAGGTGACCATCACCGCCGCGCCCTGCTCCAGCGCGCGCTTGAGCGTCGGCAGCGAAGCGGTGATGCGCTGTTCGGAGGTGATGCGGCCATTCTCGATCGGCACGTTCAGATCCTGGCGGATCAGCACGCGCTTGCCGGAGAGGTCGAGGTCGGTCATGCGGACAATGGACATGGGCAACTCTTTGGCTCGGGGACGGGATGCCGGTCTGCGGCAGACGGCCATTGTATCGGGTGCGGCTGGTGGGAGGGCCGATGCCTGCGGCAGGCAGAGGCGAAGGGCAAATGCAACAGCAACAGCAACGGCCAAAGCGCTGGCGCTTCGTGGTGCTGTGAGTGGGCCCGGGTGGGGGGGGGGGGGGGGGGGGCCCCCCGTTTAAAAAAAAGACGCGTTTTTTGCCCCCAAAAAACTGTGTTATAAAAAACAAAAAAAAAAACACCCCCCCCTCCAAAAACAAACTGAGATTTTAATATTATAAAAAAAAAAAAAAATTTTTTTTTTTTTTAAAAAATTTTATTATACTCCCTAGATCTTGTTGGTTTATCTAAAT
>NZ_JBAWUK010000085.1:0-9726 GCF_037079935.1 Stenotrophomonas maltophilia group sp. Smal12
GGCGGCAGGTGGGCGGCGCGTGCGCAAGCCTCTGCTCCCCGCGGCGCTTACTTCTTGTCGACCGGCTTGGTCTCAGCCGGTGCTTCGGCCGGGGCCGGAGTGGCGGCCGGAGCCGGACGCGCCTTGACCACGCGAACACCGCGCGCCTTCATCCAGGCGTCGAACTCTTCGGCGGTCATGCGCTTGCCGTTCTGGCTCATGTCGAAGCGCCAGGGCGTGTTGTCGAATTCGGTCTGCGGCTTATAGGCCGCCGGATCGTTCGGCTTCACCGCCGGTGCGCTCGGAATGGCCTTGGCGATGTTCTGGCAGCCGTCGATGCGCAGGCGCTGCAGCACCTGGTCCAGCGACTGCGACGGGTCGTAGTTGCTGCTCAGCACACCGGCCGGCATGCCCAGCTGGTTGCCACGGATGTACAGCTCGTCGGCCACCGGCGCGATGGTCGTGGCCGGCAACGGCAGCGGCGAGGCGCTGGTGTTGACCGAGCAATCGACCGCAGCGTGGGCGGCGGGAACCAGGGCCAGCGCCAGGACGGCGGCCGATGCAGAGCGCAGCATGAGGGGCATCCACGGAAGGAAGTGACGCGGCGAGTTTAGCAATGCCGTGTCAGCTTTCAAGCGCCACTTTCAATGAATACGACAACTTATTGGTTTTACGGACAAAAAGACGACGAACGGTCGCCTTGCCGGGTCACAGGCGAGCTTCCTGGCCGCAGAAACAACAAGACCCGGCCGAAGCCGGGTCCTGCTGTGTCCTACGGGCAGAGCGTCAGAACTTAGTTCTGGACGTTCAGCTCGGTACGACGGTTCTTGGCGCGACCTTCCGGGTTGTCCGAACCATCCGGGTTGGTGTTCGGAGCAATCGGACGGCTCTCGCCGTAGCCGATCGGGCCGACCAGGCGACCGGCGTCAACGCCGTTCTTGGTCAGGTAGTTGTACACGGCGGTAGCACGACGCTCCGACAGCTTCTGGTTGTAAGCGTCGGTACCCTTCGAGTCGGTGTGACCGGCAACTTCAACGCGCAGATCCGGGTAACGCTTCAGGATCTCGGTGGCTTCGCTCAGGATCGCCACAGCGTCCGGACGCAGGTTCGACTTGTCGAAGTCGAAGTTGACGCCCTTCAGGTCGATGGAGACCGGAACCGGGCAACCGTCCGGACCGATGGTCTGACCCGGCTGCGAGTTCGGGCACTTGTCGTCGCAGTTGTTGACGCCGTCACCGTCGTCGTCCAGGTCGGCGCAGCTCGGGGCAACCGGAGCCGGAGCCGGAGCAGCCGCGACCGGAGCCGGGCCCAGCGGGATCACGACGCCGACCGAAGCCAGCACGTCGCCGAACCAGCTCTCGTCACGTGCGGCGATGCTCTGGTCGTCGAAGTCAGCGCGGTAGGCCACTTCGGCGCGGACAGCAACACGCTTCTCGAAGGTGGTCTGCAGGCCGACGCCCAGCTTGGCGGCAACATTGCCGTCCTTACGCTGGCGCGGGCCGTTGTTGTCGAGCGCAGCGTACTCTTCTTCCGACTTCTGGTAGCCCAGGCCACCGACGATGTACGGGTTCCAGCCGCGGCCTTCCTTGATGAAGTGGCGACGCAGGTCCAGCGAGACGCCGTACTGCGACCAGTTCAGGTCCTGGTTGCTGTCGAAGTTCGGGTTCTGGTAGTTCAGCTCACCGTCCAGCGACCAGTTCGGGCTGATGAACTTACCCAGGCCCAGAGTCACGAACGGAGCGTCATTGGTCAGACGGTCGCTGTCCTGGAAGTTGAAGCCGGCCGAACCGGTCAGGTACCAGCGGTCATCGAACTCCTGCGCCGAAGCTGCCTGGGCGAAAGCCAGGCCGCCCAGCAGCGCGGCAGTAAGGATCTTCTTGTTCATTGAGTACAGCTCCTATTTCGGGGGTATGAAACCGGTAGAGGCATGGGCCAGCACTAGTGCGTCGATGTTCGACAGCCGATTCAGCACGCCACCGCCGCGAACATTATGCTCAGGCGGGTGAAGGCCATGTTAACAGTCCCGTAACATGTGAAGTGTTGCGCCCGACCGTCCACCGGTCCGACGTTGAAACCCTATACAGGATGATGAAAATCCGCAAGACCCACACGCTGCAAGGGTTTGACGGGGTTTAGGCGCGAGAAGCGACATATTGCGCAACGTGCTGCATCACACGGTTCAGCGCGTCTGAGGAAACGTGAGGAACCTTATGATGGGATCACGAACCCAGCCGGAGCCGTGATGAAAGCCGTCGCCCTGAGTCGTGAATACGCGCCCGCCCTGCGTGATGTCCTGCTGCCGCCGCCGCTGCCTCCTCGCGGTCGCGATCTGCTGGTGCGGATCGAAGCGGTTTCGGTCAACCCCGTCGATGGCAAGCAGCGGGCCGCCACCGATCCGGCCACTCTTGAGGTTCCCCGGGTGCTCGGCTGGGACGCAGCCGGCGTGGTCGAAGCCATCGGTGACGAGGCCAGCCTGTTCGCCTCCGGTGACGAGGTCTACTTCGCCGGTGACGTTACCCGGCCGGGCTGCAACGCCCAGTACCAGTGGGTTGATGAGCGCCTGGTCGCGCGCAAGCCGACCACGCTCGATTTCGCTGAAGCGGCGGCGCTGCCGTTGACCACTCTCACAGCCTGGGAACTGCTGTTCCAGCGCATGCCGCTGCAGCTCGATGGCCGCCGCCACGTGGGCCAGCACCTGCTGGTGATCGGCGGCGCCGGCGGCGTCGGCTCGATGGCGATCCAGCTGGCACGCCATGCCGGTTTCGAGGTGATCGCCACCGCCTCGCGCGAGGCCTCAATCGAGTGGTGCCGGCAGATGGGGGCCACGCATGTGATCGACCATCGGCAGCCACTGCAGCCCCAGTTGCGGGCGCTGGGCATCGATGCGGTGCAGGTCGCGCTCAATCTGGCCGACACCGACCACTACTGGGATGAACTGGGCCAGCTGCTGGCACCGCAGGGCCACGTCGGCCTGATCGTCGAGCCGCGGGGTGCGCTGCGCATCGGCGATCCCTACAAGGCCAAATGCATCGGCATCCACTGGGAATTCATGTTCGCGCGTTCGCGCTTCGCCACCGCCGACTGTATCGAACAGCACCGCATCCTCAGCCGTGCGGCCAGCATGATCGATGCCGGCCAGCTGCGTGGCACGCTCAAGGAAACGCTGGGCACGATCAATGCGGCCAACCTGGACATCGCGCATCAGCGCCTGGCCAGCGGGCGCACGGTAGGCAAGCTGGCGCTGGTCGGCTGGGACGACTGACGCGGTGATGTAGAGCCGAGCCCACGCTCGGCTGCTGTGCCTGCCGCCACCCGCAGAGCACGGGCTCGGCCCTGCACAACCGCCCGCATGCAGGATCGACGCTACCTGTAGCGGCGGATTGGCCGGCATCTGTATCTATGGATGATGCAGAAACAGCGATACGGTGGAAACAGATCCCCCCCCCCGGACCGCCATGCCCACCACCCTGCCCTTGCGCCTGCTGCAATTGATCACCGGCCTGTTCCTGTACGGCTTCGGCGCCTCGCTGATGATCCGTGCCGCCATCGGCGTGGCACCCTGGGATGTGCTGTCGCAGGGCATCGCTGCGCAGACGCCACTGTCATTCGGCCTGGCAACCAATGCCATCGGTGCATTGGTGCTGCTGCTGTGGTGGCCGCTGCGGCAGAAGCCGGGCGTCGGCACCGTGCTCAACGTGATGCTGATCGGCCCCTCCGCACAGTTCGGGCTGTGGCTGCTGCCGCCGGCCGTCGGCCTTGGCTGGCAGCTGGCGATGTTCTGTGGCGGCATGCTGCTGGTGGCGCTGGCCACCGGCCTGTACATCGGTGCCCGCCTTGGCCCGGGGCCACGCGATGGCCTGATGACCGGTCTGCATGCCCGTACCGGCTGGCCGATCTGGAAGGTGCGCAGCCTGATCGAAGGCAGCGTACTGCTGCTGGGCTGGTGCCTGGGCGGCAATGTCGGCCTCGGCACCCTCGCCTTCGCCCTGCTGATCGGGCCGCTGTGCGGAATGACGCTGGGCTGGTTCGGGATCGGTCGGCCCGCGCCGGTTGTGCCGGCCGCTGGCCGGCAACCGCAATCGCCCTGAGTTGACCGGAATGCCGGCCAGCGGCCGGCACTGCCAAACCGTCAGACAGCGGCCAGCCCTTCCAAAGAAGCGGGCCTTGCCCCGGCCGCCGTTTCGCGGCACGCTTCGCGCTTCCGTACGCAAGCGTATCGACCATGTCGCCAGCCAACGAAAGCGCCTATCCCCACCTGTTCGCCCCGCTGGACCTGGGCTTCACCCAGCTGCGCAATCGCGTCCTGATGGGTTCGATGCACACCGGCCTGGAAGATCGCGCCCGCGACTTCCCGCGGCTGGCGGCCTACTTCGCCGAGCGCGCCGAGGGCGGCGTCGGCCTGATCGTCACCGGCGGCTTCGCGCCCAATGTGGTCGGTTGGCTGAAGCCATTCGGTGGCAAGCTGTCCTGGCCCTGGGAAGTGCGGCCGCACCGCCAGCTCACCGCCGCCGCGCACCAGCACGGCGCGAAGATCTGCCTGCAGCTGCTGCATGCCGGCCGCTATGCCTACCACCCGTTGTCGGTGGCACCGACGAAGCTGAAGGCACCGATCAACCCGTTCACCCCGCGCGCATTGTCGGCCAGCGGCGTAGAGCGCCATATCGCCGACTACGCTCGCAGTGCCAAGCTGGCCCGCGAGGCCGGCTACGACGGCGTGGAAGTGATGGGCTCGGAGGGCTACCTCATCAACGAGTTCATCGCCCCGCGCACCAACAAGCGCGCCGATGCCTGGGGCGGCGACGCGCGCCAGCGCATGCGCTTCGCGGTCGAGATCGTGCGCCGCATCCGCGAGGCCTGCGGCCCGGACTTCATCATCATCTACCGCCTGTCACTGGTGGATCTGGTCGACGACGGCAGCGACTGGGACGAGATCGTTCAGCAGGCGCAGGCGATCGAGGCGGCTGGCGCAACGATCATCAATTCCGGCATCGGCTGGCACGAAGCGCGCATTCCGACCATCGCCACCTCGGTGCCGCGCGCGGCCTTTGCCGGCGTCACCGCCAAGCTCAAGCCGCATGTGAAGGTACCGCTGGTGGCGACCAACCGCATCAACATGCCCGACGTTGCCGAACGCATCCTGGCCGGTGGCGGCGCCGACATGGTGTCGCTGGCACGCCCGCTGCTGGCCGACCCGCAGTGGCCGAACAAGGCCCGTGCCGGCCGCGCGGAGGCGATCAACACCTGCATCGCCTGCAACCAGGCCTGCCTGGACCACGTGTTCGAGAACAAGCTGGCCAGCTGCCTGGTCAATCCGCGCGCCGCCCACGAGACCGAGCTGGTCTATCGTCCCACGGCTACGCCGAAGAAGGTCGCGGTGGTCGGTGCCGGCCCCGCCGGCCTGGCCTGCGCCACTGTCGCTGCCCAGCGTGGCCACCAGGTCACCCTGTTCGATGCCAATGATGAGATCGGCGGCCAGTTCAACGTGGCCAAGCGCATCCCCGGCAAGGAAGAGTTCCACGAGACCCTGCGCTACTTCCGCCACGCGCTGCAGGAGACCGGCGTACAGCTGCGCCTGGGTACCCGCGTCGACGCTTCCCAACTGGCTGGCTTCGACGAGGTGGTGCTGGCCACCGGCATCACCCCGCGCAAGGTCGATTTCCCCGGTGCCGATCACGCCAAGGTGGTGAGCTACCTGGACGTGCTGCTGGGACGGGTCGAAGTGGGCGCCAATGCGGCGATCATCGGCGCCGGCGGCATCGGCTTCGATGTCGGCGAATTCCTCAGCCACGCCGGTGAATCCCCCTCGCTGGATCCGCAGCGCTGGATGGCCGAATGGGGCGTGGATGCCAGCTTCGAGGCACGCGGCTCGCTGGGCCGGCCCGAGGTCGAGCCGTCACCGCGGCGCTTGTGGCTGCTGCAGCGCAGCCCAGGCAAGCCGGGCGCGCGGCTGGGCAAGACCACCGGCTGGATCCATCGCGCCACGCTGAAGGCCAAGGGCGTGCGCATGCTCGGTGGCGTCGAGTACCTGGGGGTGGACGACGAGGGCCTGCGCATCCGCGTGGACGGCAGCGAACAGCTGCTGCCGGTCGACCATGTGGTGATCTGCGCCGGGCAGGAACCGAACCGCACGCTG
Organism: Stenotrophomonas maltophilia group sp. Smal12; assembly: GCF_037079935.1. NCBI lineage: Bacteria > Pseudomonadati > Pseudomonadota > Gammaproteobacteria > Lysobacterales > Lysobacteraceae > Stenotrophomonas > Stenotrophomonas maltophilia group sp. Smal12. The sequence continues at coordinate 6,113 of NZ_JBAWUK010000085.1, forward strand.
CGGGCCGAACTGCAGGCGGCCGGCATCAACGCGCAGCTGATCGGTGGTGCCGACGTGGCCGCCGAACTCGATGCGAAACGCGCCATCGACCAGGGCAGCCGGGTCGCCGCCGCGCTCTGATGAGCGCCTGAATGGGGGACGGAATGTGATTTCCGTCACCCCGGTTGAACCTGAATGTCAAGCCGAGCGGTTCATGATGCGTTCGGCTATGCCCCCCTACCTTGCGCCATCTTTCCGCTCACCAGCCAGTTTCCGGTGAGCCGGCGCAGTCCCCACGATCGGTACTGATCGTTTCTTTTGGGGCTGCCCACGGGGCGGCCCCGATGGCCGCCTCCCCATGACGCCAAGCCGTCCCCCGCCTCCTGCCGCCCCGCGGCCGGAACCGGAGGGTGCGGCCCATACGGAGCAAGGAGTTGGTTATATGAAACTGGCCTGGATTCTCTGGCTGTCGCAGTTGTTGCCTCAGCCGGCCGCTGATTCACTGTGTTTGAGCACCACCGTCTACCTGGAAGCCCGCGACCAGACCCTGCGCGGCCAGCAGGCTGTTGCCGAGGTCGCCCTGCGCCGTCTCGACAGTGGCCTGTGGGGCGACTCGATGTGCCAGGTGGTCACCGCACGCAAGCAGTTCGCACCGACCATCGTCTCCCCCGGCACCCAGCTGGGCAATGACGCGGCGTGGAGCGAAGCGATGAACGTGGCCTTCGACGCCGAGCGCAACTGGGCGCTGCCGGCCGGCGAACGCCGCGAGATCGTCCCTGGTGCCAGCCACTTCGCCGCGCTGTCCATCGCCAGCCCGAACTGGCGCAACGCCTACCAGGTGGCGACCATCGGCGATCACACCTTCTACAAGGTGCAGAACCTCAAGCCGCGGCAGTCGTAACGATCCGTGCTGGCGGCAGCGTTGCCGGCCGCCGCCGGGCTCTGGGATAGTGGGCGTTTCCCGCCCGCATCACCTGGAGTTCCCATGAAGCTGTACAGCAAGCCCGGTGCCTGTTCCACCGCCGACCACATCGCCCTGCAGTGGACCGGCCAGCCGTTCGAGGTTGAACTGCTGAACAAGGACACCCTGAAGGGTCCGGAATTCCTCAAGATCAATCCGGCCGGTGCCGTTCCCGCACTGGTCGACGGCGACTTCGTGCTGCTGCAGAACGCCGCGATCATGGGCTACATCGCCGACCGCTTCCCGCAGGCCGGCCTTGGCGGTGACGGCAGTCCGCGCCAGCGCGCCGAAGCCACCCGCTGGCTGACCTTCGTCAATTCCGACGTGCACCCGGCCTTCTCGCCGCTGTTCGCGCCGGGCAAGTTCATCGCCGACGAGAGCCAGTACGACGCGATCCGCGCCGCCGCGCACAAGCGCCTGCGTAGCCTGTTCGAGACCGCTGACAGGCAGCTGGCCGACAAGCCCTGGCTGGCCGGCTTCCGCAGCTTCGCCGACCCGTACTTCTACATCACCCTGCGCTGGGCCGCCGGTACCAAGGTTGATCTGTCCGGCCTGGACAACCTGGCCGCCTACAAGGCACGCATGGACGCCGATGCCGGCGTGCAGGCCGCGCTGAAGGCCGAAGGCCTGGCCTGACGCCACCGGCTACCAAGCGGGGTCGGATCCGTCTGCGCAGCAGGCGGCTCTGACCCCTCGGCTCCAACGGGGTGATCAGCCGATCTGGCGGATCACTTCGCCCTTGGCATCGCGCAGATAGGTCGGCACCACGTCGATGCGCAGCGCCTCCGTCAACGGGTAGATGCCACGTTCGGCACGCACGCCGGCCAGGGCCCGCAGCCCCGCCTCGCTCAGCGCCCAGCGCGCGCTGTCCGCCGACAGTTCGCCCACGTCGCCATGCCCGGCTGGAATGAACGCCCATTGCCGCTCGCGACCGACCAGTTCCAGCGACTTTCCGTGGCGCAGGCGCAGCGGTAGCAGTTCGCACACGCTGGCGACCTGGCCCGCGCCGAGCACCAGCGTGGTGACGCCCGCCTCCTGCCGCCAGTCCAACGTCTCGACGAACAGCATGCCGGTGCTGGAGCCCTCGCGCTCGCTGCCGGCCCTCACCCGTTCGGCCAATGCCGGATCTTCCAGCAGGTTGCCGCGATGCAGGTCGCTGACCCACAGCGGCATTGCCGGCTGCAGTGCCTGCAGCACGCCACGTGTCGACCAGCGCTTGACCGCCTCCATCTCCTCATCGGTCAGCCCGACCAGCTGCAGGAACTGCAGGTGGCCATTGGCGGTGTCGCGTGCCGGCAACTGCGGGTCGGCAATGAAGGCCAAGTGGCACAACCGCGTGTCGGTCTCCAGTGCGATCGGGCCGTTCGCATTCAGATGGTGGCCATCCTCGAACACGTTGCCGCTGCCGAACACATAGCGCGCCAGGTTCTGCAGCAGGTTCATCGGCCACACCGGCGGCGTGCTGTCGGCGTTCTCAGCGGCTTCGGCAGCAAGACGGAACGTCAGCTCGAAACCATAGCCGCTGGCGGCAGCATCACTGCTCTCCTTGGCATACAGCTCGGAGAAACCGTAGGTGATGTAGTGCCAATGCGGAACCGGCGCATCCGCCCAGTACACGCTGATGCCATCCAGCGGATCCTGGCCGCCGAGCGTGTAGGGAAGCGCGGTGCCGTAGTGTCGCGGCTCCTGCCCGGCATACAGCGGCGCCAGCGCCGCATTGATCGCGTCCCAGCCGGGGGTGTCGGTGTCATCGTGGTCGTCCTGCACGCGGGACTCCTTGTGGGAAAGTGAACCGATCACTTTACGCGGTGGCTCAGGCCTGCACGACCTCTTTGCCAGCGTTTACTACGGCGGACTGGGTTTCCTGCCACCAGCGCTGGGCCAGCGCCGGGCTGCGCGCCTTGCCCACCGCCGCCAGCAGTTCCGGGCACAGGCGTTCCAGCGCCAGCGCATCGGTGCAGCGTTCGATCTTCAACTGCATGAAGTAGCCCTTCAGCCCCAGATGGCGCCGCACCGCCTCGCTCATCGCGTCGTACAACTGCTGGTACAGCGCCGGGTCCTGTTCGCGGCCGGTGCTGATGCCACGCGCCGGAGCGGCCTCTACGCTCCCGCCGATCACCTCGATCAGTCCCTGTGCGGCCAGCTGCTCCAGTGCATCCGGAGGTGCGCGCAGGCCATCGAACAGGCCGCGCAGTTCGGTGTCATCGCGATGGCCATCGACCATCAGCAGGATTGAACGCAGTGCCGCCGGCAGGCGCCGGCCACGGTCTTCGATTTCCTGACGGCCAGCAGCCGTCTTGGCGTGCAGCAATGCCATTGCCTCCCCCTCCCTTGATGCGCCATGCCAGCGTGCCGTGTGCGGGCACGCCCCCCTTATTGCCATCCCCGGGCGGCGCGCGCGTTCCCCGGCGCGCACCGCGTGTTGCAGGTCGATGACAGGCCGAGCTTAGCGCAAGTGCCGCGGGTAGTGGCGTCCGCCGGGCCGCCACCTCCGGGTTTACCGGGGGGGGGCGGCCAGCGGCCGCGGGTAACCGATAAAACGCCCACCGCCCCGCCGTAGTACAACAACCCCCAGGGGTTCTTCAGCCTCGTCACGTTGGCCCGGGCCGGCTGGTAGGCCAAACCCTTCAAATACCGCCGCACGAAGTTTGCCGCACCGGTTTTTGGGCTGGCC